>NZ_JABUMQ010000222.1:0-18913 GCF_013336645.1 Myxococcus sp. CA039A
CCAGCCGACGGTCCCCCTCCACCGTCGCCGCCCCCATGCGCGCGGACTCCATCGCCGACAGGGGCTCCGCGTGCAGCCGGCTCCGGGACTCTCGAAACACTCGCATCGACAGCGATGTCCGACGCGGCGTCTCCAGTCGAGTCAGCGCCACCCGGGTCTCCGCGCGCGTCTGGGGCAGTCCCGTCGCGCCGCCTCCCAGCTCCACCACGTCCGAGCCCGTCACCTCTCGCAAGAGCCCGTCCTCGTCGAGCATGAAGTCCAGGTGCCCCCGCAGCCGAGGCACCACCAGGCCCGGACCCCGAGGCCCCGTCGGCGCCCACAACGGCAGCGCCGTCCGCAGGTAGCGCCGCTTCGTCTTCACGTACGTGTTCGCGCTGCCCCCCGCGCGGTACTCCGACTCGTAGTCCCCGGTGGTGTCTGTCTCCTCCGTGCTCCAGCTCCGCCCGTCCTCCGCCACGAACTGGGTGGCCGCAATCAGCAAGCGCACGAACCGCCGCTCCCGCGCGGCCAGCTCCCCGTCGAAGTGCACCGACAGCACGCGTCCACGGGGGTCCTGGGCCATGTACACGGGCCGCTCGAAGCGCGAACGAAAGGCGCGCAGTTCGTCCTCTCCGAGTGGCTCCTCCACCTCCACCCGCGAGGGCTCCACCCGAGCGGAGAAGAAGTGCTGCCCTCCCTCCTCGCCCAGATACGTCAGCTCCAGCACTCCGCTCCAGCCGGTGTGCCGCCAGGTGCGTCCCGTCTCCGCGCCGGGGAGCTGCTCGGCCGAACGCGCATCCAGGTCGAACGAGTACCGGTGCTCCAGTCCGGGCGTCAGCACGCGTTGGCGGCCTCGCTTCCCGGGTGGGACTGTCTTTGGGACAGCGGTGGGGAGGGGCTCGTCGGAGCGCGGTGCGGGGTGGCTCACCGAGATGACCTGGGTGGGCGCGGACGGCTTCCAGCCTCGCTGCGCCTCGAAGCTCCACAGGGCCATCACCGCCAGCAAGACGATGAGGGGCACCAGGCTCTTCAGGCGAGGGGACACGGCACCTGAGATACGGAGCCACCCCCCATTCCTGGTCGTCGGCCCGGCGTGACGCGGTGCCTCAACCCGGGAAGGAGGAAGACCGAACGCTCACTGACCGCCGAGCCGCAGCTCCAGCTCCGCCAGCTCCCGCTTCACGGTGGGGTCCGACTCCCGCAGCCCCTCCACCTTGCGCACGGCGGAGATGACGGTGGAGTGGTCCTTGCTGAAGCGCGACGCAATCTCCGGGTAGGAACTCTTGGTCAGCTTGCGGCTCAGGTACATGGCCACCTGCCGCGCATGCGCCAGGGCCTTGTGACGGCGGTCTTCCTTCAGCGACTCCACCGTGACTTTGTAGAAGCGGGCCACCTCGCGCTGGATGGCTTCCACGTCCACCACGTTCTGCGCGGGGAGGATGTCGCGCAGCACCTCCGCGGCGAACTCCTCCGTCACCGGCTGGCGCGTCAGGCTGTGCACCGCCGACAGCTTCACCAGCGCGCCTTCGAGCTCACGCACGTTCTTCTGGATGTGCTTGGCGATGAAGTGCGCCACCGAGTCCGGCAGGTCCAGGTTCTCCGTCAGGGCCTTCTTCTGGAGGATGGCCACCCGCGTCTCGTACGTGGGCTCGCGGATGTCTGTCATCAACCCCATGGTGAAGCGACTGCGCAGTCGCTCCTCCAGGCCCGGAATCTCCGCGGGCACCGTGTCGCTGGTGAGGATGATGGCCTTGCCCAGCTCGTAGAGCGTGTTGAAGGTGTAGAAGAACTCCTTCTGCGTCTCCTCGCGCTTGCCCAGAAACTGGATGTCGTCGATGAGCAGCACGTCGCACTCTTCCCGGAACTTCCGCCGGAAGTCCGTCATGCGGTGCTCGCGAACGCTCTCCACGTACTCGTTGGTGAACTGCTCGCTCGACAGGAACACCACCCGCTGCGTGGGGTCCTTCTCCCAGATGTGATTGCCCACCGCCTGCAGCAGGTGCGTCTTCCCCAGACCGGTGCCGCCGTAGATGTAGAGCGGGTTGTAGTGGTGGCCCGGCTTGTCGGACACGGCCTGCGCCGCCGCGGCGGGGAGCTGGTTGCTGTCCGCCACCACGAAGGTGTTGAACGTGAAGCGGCTGTTCAGCCTCGAAGGACGGCCAATGCTCACCTTCACGGTGGGTGTGGGCGGGAAGAAGCCCTCCGGGACCAGTCCCTCCACCACTTCGTAGGCGACGGAGACGAGTCCGTCACCCAACCGGGCCAGGTGTCCTTCGAGCAATCCGCGGTAGTGGTCATCCACCCAGTCGCGGAAGAAGCGATCCGGAACACCGAGGACGAGCGCCCCGTCACGGACCTCCAGCGCGCGAACCCGGTCCAACCACTGGAGCGCGTACTGACGGCCTTCCTGACGGATGGCCTCCAGCATCTTGTTCCAGAGAATTCCAGCACTTGGAATGGAGGGTGCGGCCTGAGCGAGGGCGTTCAAGTGTGTCTCAACCGTGCAAAGCGGAGGGAGTTGCGAGCGTCTGGCGGTGCTAACAGACGCTTCCGGGTGGATCAAGCTACCGACCCAAAGCGGCGCCGTTGAAGGATCTTTTCCGGGTCCGGATGATCGGCAACGGCCATGCCGCCCCGGCGCGATTGTGGAGATCCGCCCGACGCCCCCCAACCGCTGGGGTTCCCCTGTCCCGACTTGACTGTGGGTACGGAATGCAAAAGGGCGCGGTTTCGCGCGTGCGCGCCCTCAGGGGCTCCCGGTGGATCCGCTGGAGGGCACCACGCCCAGCGCTTCGTGGCTCTGGGCATCCAGCTCCGGGAAGCAGAGGTGACACGGCCCCGGGGGCAGTCCGCCGACGCGCGCGAAGCCCCGCGCATCCGTGCGTCCCTTGCGCTGGGTGCCGTCCGCGAGGATGACGATGAAGCGCTCGTTGGCGATGGGCATGTCGTTCTCTCCCACCAGCTCCAACTCCACCCAGCCCTCTTCCAGGGGGCACGCCTGCACCGCGGCACTGTTGTCTTCGAGGCCCATGTCCTAGGTCCCTCCGTTCCTGAAGCGCTGTCGCGTCTGGGCGTTGCGTGCTTCGCGCTGCTTCCTGCGTGTCGCCTCCAGGTGCAGGCGGCGCATCCGCTCGTGCGGCTCGGTGACGTCCGCGTCATCGAGCATCTGTGCGGCCCAGCGCAGCTCGGGACGTGACTCGAAGTCGAGCCCGTGCAGCGCCGTCACCTCCAGGTACCAGGTGAGGCCCTGCCTGGACGTGAGCGAGCGCGCCTTCGCCTGACTCATGCCCTCTCTCACATGCGCCGCGAGCGCTGCGTCGTCCAGGGCTCGCAGCTCCTCGGGGAAGTGGCGCCGCAGGTGCTCGCGCAGGTCCGCTTCGAAGCGCTGCTCCGAGACGGCGCCGAGCGCGCTCAACTGGTTCTCTCGAATGGTCAGCATGGGCGAGGGCATCCGTTAGAGCGTGGACTCCGCTTCGGAGCTGGGGAGCTTCGAGTCGGGAGGCTTCGAGTCGGGAGGCTTCGAGTCGGACACGGGGAGCTTCGGCTTTGGAGGCGCCTTGTGGTGCTGCGCGCCGGAGAGCTTTCCGGTGACGGTCCGCGCGCCGAGGGGGTTCTGTTGTTTCATCGCGTCGTCCCGAGTGGCGAAGACCTCGAAGCTCTCGTCGCTCACGTAGCGCACGGGGATGCCGCCGGGGCGCTCGTCGGTGGCCCATAGTTGAGCGAAGGCGAGCAGCTTCGCGTCGAAGGCGCCCCAGTCCCAGACCTTCTCCTCGCTCTTGTACGCGTCGCGGCTCGCCGGGTTCACGCTGATGCGAATCTCCTCCACGTCGTGGGCCCACTCGACGAGCCCGTGGATGTGGGCCTCGATGTAGGGGATGGCGGCCTTCTTCTGGGCCGCCCTGCGCAGGCCGTCGTTCTGTCCCCGCCCGGCGGCGTAGAGCTTCAGGTGGTCCTCCTGGAAGCGCAGGCCGCTGATCTGCTTCAAGAGGGTGAACGGGTGGGTGGGCGTGCAGAGGTCGTCGGGGAACACGCCCACGCTGAAGGTGTCGTTGTGCGTGAGGGTGATGCGCCGCCAGAGGTGGGGCTTGAGGATGTAGGCCGCGTCGCCGTACTTGGGGCACGCGCCGGACGTCGTCTGCGCCAGGTTGATGGCGGCGTACTTGGGTCGGCGCGCGCGGTCGAAGCCAGGGGACTCGCAGGGGGTCTGGTACTGGACCTTGAAGCGCTCGGCGTTGTCGCGAGGCACCGAGTCCGTGCTCGCGCCCACGCGCTGCTTGCCCGTCTTGAAGAAGATCTCCCAGTACTGGGCCAGGTGTGCCGGCAGCTTCGTGCCCCGGTCCACCGCGTCGATGACCTTCTCCAGGTCATCGCAGTTGAGGTTCGCCGTGAGCTGGAACTGCACCAAATCCCGGCCGAAGTTCTCGACGGTGTAGTCCGTGGAGCCCGTGGCGTTGAAGGCCGTCAGGGCCTCGGTGGCGAGGGCGTGGTCGCGCGTCACGCGCTCGATGGTGTTGATGCGCGCGCGGACCAGCACCAGGCGCTCCTCGGGCGTGAGCTTCAGGAACTGGGCGTCCTTCGGGTCGAAGCAGGCGTGGAAGTAGTACTGGTAGAAGAAGGGGAAGGACCGAGGCTTCTGGACGATGGCCTCGATGAGCACCGACTCGTGGGCCTCGAAGTAGCCGCAGAACTGCTTCGTCACGCCCCGGAAGGACTTGAGCCCTTCCTCGAAGTGGACCCTCCCTGGCCCTCCGGGCTTGCCGTCGTCTCCGTCTTCGGGCGGCACGGCGATCTTCTCGGTGATGTGGACGAACCAGGCCGCGTCCGCGATGAGCTGCTCGCGGAACTCCTGCTTGCGTCCCTCCGCCAGCTTCACCCTGTCCAGCCGCTCATCGGTCAGGAACAGCAGTCGCTCTGGCAGGAACTTCTTGTTGTTGAGGACGCGGTGGATTTCGAGCGTGTCCGCGTCGTGGACAATCTGCTCGTTGAGGTCCCCCAGCCTCGGAGGCTTGGGCTCATCCGTGCGCGCGGTGTTCTTCGCGTCGCCCTTCTTCGCGGAGCGGCTGTCCACCTTGCTCACGGTGAGGACCTTCGCGACGGAGACGCCCTTCTCCTCCGGGGGCTTCGGCTTCTCCTTTCGCTCGTCGTCGTTCTGCTCGTTCTTGACGATCATCCTCGCGACGTAGGCGGCGTACTCGTTCCCGTAGCCGGACTCGCGCAGGTAGTAGAAGCAGTTGCGCGCGCTCTCGTGCTCCCAGACGTCCTTGCCTGAGCTGGCGCGGGCGCAGTCATGCATGCCGATGCCGTAGGCGATGGCGGAGATGTCCACCTCATCCAGCTCGGGCTCGGGCATCCGCGCGAGGGCTTCGTCGCGTTGCCCGTCGTCATTGGCTGGTTTGGTGCGCAAGCTCTCCGGTCGCGTGTCCCCGGGCAGGAAGCGCGGCTGGCCATGGCGCAGGTAGAAGTTCGCCATGGCCATGCCGAGTATCAGGCTGCGCGCGATGTGCTGGTGGTTGTGGTGGAAGTCGGGAACGTTCTGCTCGTAGTGCGCCAGGAGCGTGTTCATGTCCTGGCGCTGGAACTGGAAGAAGGTGGGCTGGAAGCCCTCCGCGGGCACGCGCTTGAGGAGGCTCTGCGTCCGGTCCGTCTGGATGGCCTCGGAGGTGTCTGGATGGAGTCGGGGCTCCAGCGTGAAGCCGCCCTTCTCCACATAGGTGGAGTACTTGGAGACGAACCCGCCTCCCTTGGGCTTCCGAGGTGAGGGAACGCTCGACGACTCACCGAGCACCTCCCAGAGGGTCCGTCCTTCGTCCACCAGGGTCATCAGGCTCTCGGCGCGCTCGCCGTTGATGACCGTCAGCGCGCTCGGGCTGGTGTGGATGAAGCACTTGGTGAAGTCCCGGTCGTTGTTCGTCGCGAGCAGCAGGGCCGTCTTGAGCTTCTTCTTCCGGCTGCTCTTCGTGCTCATCAGCGACTTCTTGAGGATGACGTCCGAGTCGCTCTTCTTCGTGGGCTCGGGAGGCTTGCGCTCCTTCCGGGCAGACGACTCGCCCCCGAGCGGAGGCGGTGGCTGGGCCAGGGGCGCGGGCGGAAAGAGGGGCTCGAGCGCCCTCAACATCTGTCCTCGCAGCAGGTCGCAGCTCGCGCTGGTGATGAGGCCGAGCGGGTTCGCGGAGAGCGTCTGCCCCGCGCGCATCAGGGCCCGGGCGAACTGGATGACGTAGAGGCCGCAGTTGTAGCCATCCTCCTGCCGCTCGACGTCCGCGGAGGTCGTGAAGTCGAGCGCCCGGGAGAGATAGCCCTTCGCGTGGAGCTTCTGGATGAGGGCCCGGGCCGCGCCCGCGTTGCTCTCCCCCAGGGAGTCGTAGTGCACGAAGGCGCGGGTCGCCGCGGAGAAGACGAGCAGGCTCCAGTGGGTCTCCTCGGTGTTGACGGGAAAGAGGAGCACCGGCGCGTCCTTCGGCAGCTGGGTGGTCGCCAGGTCCAGGTGCCGCGCGGCACCCAGCTCCGCGCCCAGGGAGTTGCCGAAGGCCTCGTCATCCCCGTCCTTGCCCGCCTTGACCACGGAGGGGGAAATCCACATCACCTGGTGGGCGTTCAGCGCCCCCAGCCCGTCGTCGTAGCCGGTGACGCCGTGGTCGATGAGGGTGTCCGTCATCCATCCGGTGTCTTCACGCAGCTGGAAGAGGTCGTAGCGGCTCAGGAGGTTCCGCGTGGCGCGCAGAACGGTTGCGTCACTGTCGATGTAGAGAATCCACTCGTGGGCCATGAGGGCTTTCGCGGGCGCGATGTTGGACGGTGAAGGTCAGGAGCCGTGGATGGCGATGAGCTGGGTGCGCGTGCGGTCGTCGACGGTGGTGACGCGCTCGTACGCGTCGTCGTCACACGCGAGCAGGTCCTCGGGTGTCAGCTCCAGGCCGCAGTGCTCGCGCTTGAAGGCGATGACGGCGACGGCGAGCTCGTCCTCGTCCCCTTCGACGTCCAGGTAGCCCAGGTTGATGAGCCGCTGGCGCACGCCGCTGGCCTCCGTGGCCGGGTCCAACCGGCTCAGCTTCAACTCGTAGCGCTCCTCCCCTTCCAGATCGAGCGTGGCCTGCTGGCTGCCCGGCATGACCCAGAACGTGACGTCCCCGTCGGGCCCGGTGGTGCCGGAGTGGGCCTCACCGTCGACCTCCAGGAGGTACCGGGCGTCCTTTCGGGGCTCCGAGCCGCTCAGGAGCCGCACCTGGACCTGCACGGGCACGCCCTTGCGGCGGAAGCGGTAGCGTTTGCCCGTCTGGGCGGCGTGGCGGACCTGCTGGAGGGCGGGAATCGTCAGGACATCGCCGGCCAGGAGCACATTGGGGTCCTGGCGCAGCCCACGGAGTTCAGCGTTACCCGGGTCATTCCAGATGGCCTCGGGGAGCAGGCCGTAGCGAGCCGCGATGTCATTCAAGCACTCATGTTCCTGGGCGACATGCACCTGGGGCATCGCCCGACTCTAACGCGGCGCGAAAGGTCGTTTGAGCGCATTGCAGGGCTTGGCGGAAGTTCCGAGCCCCGGGGTGATCGGCCCGGCGGCCTGGACTTCCGTTTCCGGACCCATGTAGGCAGGCAGGCGCCCCCTCTGTGGGCAGGGGGCGACGGTTTCGTTCCCAGGATCGGGAAAATGGGGCGGGTGGAGGTGATCCTCCGTTGACTTACCCTGGAAATGGGGTATGCCCCCGGCCCTTTCCCTAGTTCAGGTCGCGCCGGAGCAGCAGGAGGCGCCGCCTTCATCATCAAGGAGTTCGAGCCGTGTCCAAGCGCACGTACCAGCCGTCGAAGCTGCGCCGCAACCGCACCCACGGGTTCCGCAAGCGCAACGCCACCAAGTCCGGCCGGGATGTCCTCAAGCGCCGCCGCGCGAAGGGCCGCAAGCGGCTGGTCGTGTCGGCTGCGAAGAAGTAAGCGAGTCCGCGTGTGAGGGCCGAGGGTGCGACGCCGGGGCAGCAGGGCCCGGCAGACCAGCGCTTCCCCAAGGCCCTTCGCCTGCTCAGCAGGCGTGAGTTCCTCGAGGTGCAGGACGGTGGGCAGAAGCTCCCCTCCGACTGTCTCCTCGCTCTCTACAAGCGCAATGGCCGGACGTACTCCCGTGTTGGCCTCACCGTGTCGAGCAAGGTGGGAAACGCGGTGGTACGGGCGCGCCTGAGGCGGGTGCTGCGGGAGTTGTTCCGCAAGCGCCGCATGCAATGGCCCCCGGGCCTGGACGTTGTGTTGGTGGCGCGCTCGTCCGCGAAGGAAGCCTCCTTCGTGGCTCTGTCCCGCGCCTTCGACGGTGTCACCCGTAAGCTGCAGCGGCTCCCGCCGGCCGCCGAGCCGAAGCCGAAGGAGCCTCCCAGATGAGCCCGCTCGCCTTCGCCATCTCGCTGCCCATCCGGTTCTACCGGAAGTTCCTCGGGCCGCTCTTGCCGAAGGTGTGCCGCTTCCACCCCTCCTGCTCCACCTACGCCATGGAGGCGCTGGAAAAGCACGGAGGCCTCAAGGGCTCCTGGCTCACCCTGTGGCGCTTGATGCGCTGCCAGCCTTTCCACCCCGGTGGCATCGACCCGGTGCCGTGACGGGGCTTCCACCCCTTGCCGCACCCTCCCCCGAGGGGAGGGACCTCTATGAACGATCCGCTTTCGCCCCAGTCGAACGACTCCCAGAAGCGGCTGCTGGTCGCCCTGCTGCTCTCCTTCGCCGTCACCGCCGGATGGATGTTCCTCTTCCCGCCCCCGCCGGCCGCCCCCGGCGCCGACGACGCGGGTGTGACGACCACCGGCACGACGCAGGATGCGGGCACCACGGCCCAGGCCGCCCTTCCGCCGTCCGGTGAGGGCACGCCGCCGCCCACCGGAACTCCCTCGGATGCCACCCCTCCCCCGCCCGCGCGGCAGGTGGAGATGATGCGCAAGGACTCCGTCTACCGCTTCTCCTCGCTGGGGGCGGGCCTGACGGAGGCCCAGTTGCAGGGCGTGAAGCTGCGTGAGCAGCACTCGCTCACGTTG
The DNA here is from genome assembly GCF_013336645.1 of Myxococcus sp. CA039A. NCBI lineage: Bacteria > Pseudomonadati > Myxococcota > Myxococcia > Myxococcales > Myxococcaceae > Myxococcus > Myxococcus sp. CA039A. The sequence goes on from NZ_JABUMQ010000222.1 coordinate 8,985, forward strand.
GCCCAGGGCTGGCAGTTGCTGGTGGGCAAGGAGGTGCCTCCCGCGCCGCAGATGAACCTGGCGCAGCCGGTGCCCAACGAGCCGCTGCCCCTGTCCGTCACCATCGAGGGCTCAAGCCCCCTGCCGAAGAACGTGCCCTACACGGTGGAGGAGAAGAAGGGCGGCGGCGCCGAGTCCGTCACCTTCACCGGCCGCCAGGGCCCGTGGGAAGTCGTGAAGGTGCTCCAGTGGCCGCACGAGGGCTTCGAGCTCACGTACACCATCCAGGTGAAGAACACCTCCGGCCAGCCTCAGAACGGCGAGCTTCAAGTTCACTACGGCCGTGCCATCGACCCGAACTTCGAGCACGCGCCGTCCTTCTTCGGCGGCGTGGGCAACCTGAGCCGCTCCGCGTGCTGGGTGGACGAGAAGCTCCACAACATGAACCCGGGCGACGACAAGCCCGAGGACACCAAGGGGCAGATCCACTTCTTCGGCATCAACCAGCAGTACTTCCTGTCCGCGCTCTACCCGCTGGACGGGCCGCGCCCCGGTCACTGCATCCTCACCGCCACGCCCACCGCGCGGCAGGTGACGGCGGCCTTCCCGCTGAGCGTGGGCGCGGGCGAGACGGTGACGCTGCGGCTCGGCGGCTACCTGGGCCCCAAGGACCCGGACCTGATGGCCGTGGTGCCCGGTCCGGAGCTGCGTCAGGCCGCGGGCCTGGGCGAGGCCGTGTTCCACCCGAAGCTCGAGGACACCGTCGACTTCGGCATCTGGGCGGTCATCTGCAAGATTCTGCTGGGCATCATGAAGTTCTTCCACGGCCTCACCGGCAACTGGGGCGTGGCCATCATCCTGCTCACCGTCGTGGTGAAGCTGGTGCTGCTGCCACTCACCTACCGCTCCATGGTCAGCATGGAAGAGGTGAAGAAGCTCCAGCCGCGCATGGAGGAGATTCGCAAGAAGTTCGCGGACAACCGCGAGCAGCAGAACGTGGAAATCATGAAGCTGTACCAGGAGGCGAAGGTCAATCCGCTCGGCGGCTGCCTCCCGCTGCTCATCCAGATGCCGGTCTGGATTGCCCTCTTCACGGCGCTGCGCAACAGCTTCGACCTGTACGGTGAGCCCTTCTTCGGTCCCATCTGGAGGGACCTGACCTACAAGGACCCCACGTACCTGCTGCCCCTGGCGCTGGGCATTTCGATGATCATCACCCAGAAGATGCAGCCGCAGATGATGGATGCGACCCAGGCGAAGATCATGACCTGGTTCGTGCCCGGCATCTTCACGCTGACGCTGCTTCAGTACCCGGCGGGCCTGTCGCTCTACATCTTCACCAACAACATCCTCTCCATCGCGCAGCAGTACGGGCTCCGGAAGTGGCTGGACCGGAAGAACAAGCCCCAGGCAGGGGGCGGAACGCCCGCGGTGGCGACAGCGGGAGGAAAACGCAAGTGAGCGAGCAGCAGGTTCCTCAGCAGGCCCCCGTGGGCGGCGCTCCCGCCTCGGGCGGGACTCCGGCCCCGGACTTCCGGCCGCGCGTGGAGAAGCTCCTCGGGGACATCCTCGGGCTGATGGGCTTCCCCGCGCGCCTGGACATGCAGGACGCGGCGGATGGCAGCCTGTCCGTCGCGCTGCACTTCGAGGCGGGTCCTCCTCCCGGCGTGGAGCAGGGTCGCCGCAGTCAGGTGCTGGATTCGCTCCAGTTCCTGCTCAACAAGATGCTGCACCGTCCCGGCGTCGAGCGGCGCTGGGTGGTGCTGGGCTGTGGCGCGCACCCGGAGCCTCGTCAGCGTCGCGAGCCGCAGCAGCAGGCCCCCGCGCAGGCGCCCGCCCCCGTGGCTGGCGCGGCGGCGGCCCCGGCTCCTGCTCCCGCGGCGGCGCCCCGTGCGCCTGCTCCCGTGGCTCAGTCGCAGGCTCCCGGGAAGCAGGCGCAGCGAGGGGCGGCTCAGGCCGCGGCGCCTCGGAGTGCGGCGGCGCCCGCGCGGGCGGGCGGCGAGTCGGATGAGCGCTCGGTGGCCGTGGAAGAGGATGCGGCGCTGCGAGAGGCGGTCCGCCGGCTCGCGGAGAAGTCCGCCAGCCTGGGGCGCTTCTACGCGCTCGCCGCGATGAAACAGGATGACCGCGCGCGCGTCTTGAAGGCGGTAGAAGGTGTGGCGGGGTTGAAGGTGACGGCCGAGGGCGAGGGTCGCAACCGCCGTGTCGTGTTCACTCCGGAGAAGCCGGCGCCGCTGCCCAAGCGGAGCTTGCTCCCGGATGATGACGAGGACGATTTCGACGAGTGAGAGGGCGGTGCATGGGCAAGGCGAAGGGTCTCAAGGACAAGCTGTACGGCGCGGCGGTGCTGAAGATGAGCTTCCGCCTGCGCGGGGATGAGGAGTCTCCCGCCTTCCGCTTCGTCTACCCGGGAGTGCTCCGGGACCTGGAAATCGAAGACGGAGCGGTCGAGAAGTACATCGAGGAGAATCGCGAGGCCGTCGAAAAGGCCGCCCGTGGTTCCACGCCCCCCATGGGGCCCCGGTAGTCTCTCCCGCGCGGAGGGGAGCATCGCTCCCCAGCCGAGATGACTTCAGCCACTTCCACCATCGTCGCGCTGGCCACGGCACCCACCGCTGGGGCCGTGGGCATCCTCCGGCTGTCGGGCCCCGCCGCGCTGGAGGTGGGTCGCCGCCTGGCGCCGAGCATTCCCGTGGAGCCCACGCCTCGCCACGCGTACCTCGCGGGCTTCGTGGATGCGCAGGGCCGGGCGCTGGACGAGGGCCTCTTCCTCTACTTCCGCGCGCCCTCCTCCTTCACGGGCGAGGACGTGGTGGAGCTCCAGGCGCACGGCAGTCCGCGATTGCTTCAGTTGTTGCTGGCGCGTGCGCTGGAGGACGGGCTCGCGCGTCCCGCGGCGTCCGGTGAGTTCACCCGGCGCGCCTTCCTGAATGGCCGCATCGACCTGACGCGCGCGGAGGCGGTGGCGGACCTGGTGGCGGCCGACTCGGAGTCCGCGGTGCGTGCCGCCGCGGCGGGGCTCTCGGGTGCGCTCACGGAGCGGGTGCGTGCGCTGGAGGAGCCGCTGCGCTCGCTGCATGCGGACCTGGAGGGAGTGCTCAACTTCCCCGACGAGGCGGAGGGCGCGGACGAGGATTCGGAGGCGCGAGTCCAGGCGCTGCGGGCTCGGGCGGAGGTGCTGCTCTCCGAGGCGGGACAGGGTCGACTGGTGCGCCGGGGCGCGCGCGTGGCGTTGTTTGGCCCGGTCAACGCGGGCAAGTCCACGCTGTTCAACCGACTGGTGGGCGAGGCGCGCGCGCTGGTGGACGACGAGCCTGGGACGACGCGCGATGCACTGGAGGCCCGTGTCGAGTGGAACGGCCTGGGCGTCACGCTGTTCGACACGGCGGGACTGCGCGAGACGCCGGGCCGCGTGGAGGCGCTGGGTATCGCCCGGACGCGCGAGCTGCTGGCGGGCGTGGACCTGACGGTGCTCGTGCTGCCTCCAGGGACTTCCGAGTCTGACGCGGAGCGCTGGCGGGCCGAGGCGGGCGCGACGGACGTGCTGGTCATCGACGGCAAGTGCGACGTGGGGCCGGAGACCCTCGGTGCGCCGCTCCCCCGTGTCAGCGAAGCCGAGGCAGCATCCGATGCTGAGACGACGGCGGGAGGGACACTCCCGCCGCGTCGCCGCATCAGCGGGCTGACCGGTGAAGGCGATGGAGGGCTCGGCGTCGAAGCACCCTCGTTGGATTCCCCACCGCGCCCGCGTGTCAGCGGGCTGACCGGCGAGGGCGATAGCAGGCTCGGCGTCGAAGCACCCTCGTCGGCTTTCCCACCCCGCCCGCGTGTCAGCGGGCTCACGGGCGAAGGCGTGGACGCCCTGCGCGAATCCCTCCTCTCCCGGCTGTGGGGTGGCGGTACGCCCTCCGCGGTAGCCCTCGTGTCCGAGCGCCACGCCGATGCCCTGCGTCGCGCCGCCGAGGCACTTTCTCGCGCGGAGTCCGCGTCGCGCCTGTCCACCCTGGAAGTCGTCTCCGGTGAGCTGGCCCTCGCCCTGGAGGCGCTCGGCGAACTGTCCGGAACCTCCGCTTCCGAGGCACTCATCGACGCAATCTTCCAGCGATTCTGCATCGGAAAGTGACGCGTTCCGAGCAGTCGGGGACGTGTCAGACCCCCTCCTAGAATGCCGCCCTCAACCGCCGCACCTTCGGAGGCGCTGTGACGGAAGGCATCATCCACCTGGCGAACCACTCGATGCTCTCGGCCCTGCCCTCGGGCTGGGTGGGAGAAGTCCTCGACGAGGAGTTCGTCGCTTCACCCAGGCTGACTCCCGCGCAGACTCGCGCCGCCTTCATGCTGGGGGTGGAACTGGGCGAACAGCTCGACCGACGCCGGGGTGGCAGTGGCCGCTGGTGCTTCCTGCGCGCCCCCGAGCTTCGGCTCGGTCACGACGTGCTCGTCCCGGACGTGGCCGGCTGGCGTCGAGACCGCGTCGCCTCCCCCATCGACCCGGACGTGCCCTTCCTCACGCTGGCCCCGGATTGGGTGTGCGAAGTGCTTGCGCCCTCCACCGCCGCGCTGGACCGCACGCGCAAGCTGCCCGTCTACGCGCGCCAGGGCGTCTCCCATGTCTGGCTGGTGGACCCCCTCGCGCGCACGCTGGAGACGTACCAGCGCGTCAAGCGAGGCTGGCTCCTCACCGGCTGCTACGAGTCCGACGCGCTGGTGCGCGCCGAGCCCTTCACCTCCGCACCGGTGGAACTCGAGACGCTGTGGCTCCCCGAGTCCTCGCTGTGCGGGGAGACCTCACTGCTCTCCGCCGTGCCCTGACTCCCGTCGCGCCCTTCAGCTGGCGCGGCGGAGAAACGTGGCATCACCCGCGGGATGCACCATCCTGCGCACCGCACGCAGCAGGAGGTCCGGATCCACCGGGGCGGCCAGGAAGCCTCGGGCCCCCACCGCCTGCGCGCGAGGCAGGTCCACCTCGGGCGTCTTGCCCGCCACCACCACCTGCGCGGGCACCTTGCACCCCAGGGCCTCCAGCGACGGAAGCGGCGTCACCACCACCTGCATCTCGCTCGAAGCCAGCAGCTCCTCGGTGCTCGCCACGCGGGAGGTGAGTCCCGCGCCCGCCAGCACCTTCACCAGCCCCGCAGCCGCGTCCACGCCCCAGCCGTACACCAGCACCTGGGCCATGGGCTCCGGACGGGCCGCCGTCAGCGTGGGCAGCTTCGAGCGCAAGGGCGCCCTCGGCGCGGGCACCTTCACCGCGGGCTGGGGCCGCGCCGCCTCTTCCTCCAGCGAGGACAGGAGCGGCAGCGCCTCCTCGGGCGGCGCCTCCATGTTCGTCAGCTCCACCATGCTGGCGCCGAGCACCATGGTCATCTGCTCGTCCGCCTCGGGCAGGGAGAACCCCTCCATGCCGGGCCGCCGGGCGACGACGTCCGTCTCGCCCCGGTACATCCGGCCAATGGCTCGGCGGATGGACGCATCCGTGGCCAGCTTCGCCACCACCCGCGTCCGCCCCGTCACGCTCTTCACCGCGTCCAGCGACGCGAGGCTCGCCGGAGCGGCCATGGCCACCACGAGCGTGTCCTTGGGCGCGTGTCCTTCCAGCCGCAGGGGCACCACCCGGTGCGCCTCCGCCACCCGCTCCGGAATCAGCCGCGCCAGGCCGGGCTCGGGCGCCTGCGCCGACAGGTCCACCGTCTGCATTCCCACCTGCTCCGCCAGCGCCTCCAGCACCTGATCCGCCGAGCAGAAGCGTTGATCCACGACCACCTGCCCCAACGGCACCCCCCACTTGCGCTGATACGCCAGCGCGGAGTGGAGCTGCAGCGCATCAATCACGCCGCGCGCCAGCAAGATGTCCCCCAGTCGCTTCTTCATACCCGGCTCCTCCGGCCCCCCACGGCGGCCACTACCCCTGGGAACGCACTCGTCCCGGAAAATTGAAACAGTTCTACGCTCGCACCGGCCGTTTCGGCTTCCTCGCCGACGACAGACGGTTCCGCGTCCACGACATCTGCAAGGCAGGGGCCCAGGGGCGCCCACCCACCGTGCCGCGTCGTCACGTCTCCTCTGGGAGACGGAGCGCGTCCAGGGTTGTGACGGCGCGAAAAGGGCTTCGAGGCATGCCGCGCGCCCCGAAGCCCTTGGATCCACGGCGTTCCGACATCACGCCCCTGCGTCCGGAAGGCACGCGGGGGCGCGTAAAACGGAAAGGCCCGCTACCAGCGCGTCTGGGGCATGGGCGCGTACAGCGAGCCGCGCTCGGGTGCGAAGACACCCAGCCGCACCCCCAGGCCATGCACCACGCGCGTGGCCTCCACCAGCGGCGCCCAGGGCGTGACGACCGCCGTCGTGGCGGAGGTGTCCTCGCTGTTGTCCCCCGTCTCACCCAGCACGGAGGAGAGCACCTCGGCGGGGCTCTTCTTGCGCGGATACTCCTCGATGCGCACCCGGGCATCCGCGGGGAGCTTCGCCGCTTCCTTCGCCAACTCGAGCGCCTTGGCATAGCCGCCCAGCGCGTCCACCAGGCCGTTCTCCAGCGCGTCCTCACCCGTCCAGACGCGGCCCTTGGCCAGGCCCTGCAGCTTCTCCAGCGGCATCTTCCGGCTGCTCGCGGCGCGCGTGGTGAAGTCCGTGTAGATGCGGTCCAGCTCCGCGTCCACCCGCGCCTGCTGCTCCGGCGTGTAGTCCGCGTCCGAGCTGGCGAGCGTGGCGTTGCGCCCCAGCGCCACGGTGTCGAAGTTGACGCCCAGCTTCTCCCAGAAGCCGTTGGTGACGAACTTGCCGGTGTACACGCCGATGCTGCCCGTCAGCGTGCCGGGCTGGGCGACAATCTTGTCCGCCTCCATGGCGAAGTAGTACCCGCCGCTGGCGGCGTACGAGCCCATGGTGGCGATGACGGGCTTGCCCGCCTCGCGAGCGCGCTGCACCTCGCGGCGCACTGTGTCGCTGGCCACGTAGCTGCCGCCGGGGCTGTCCACGCGGAAGATGATGGCCTTCACGCGCGAGTCCTCGGAGGCCTTGCGCAACGCCGCTGCCACGGTGTCACCGCCCATGGCCCCCTCGCCGAATGGGCTGCCTCCGCTCTTGCCGCGCGCCACCTCGCCCACCCCGTACACGAGGGCAATGGTCTCCCCCGTGGTGTGCGGCCGGCCCGCGCGCTCCAGGTACTTCTTCACGTACAGCAGCTCCGCGCCGTCGCCCGCCGCCTTCTTCTGCTCGGCGTAGACCTCGTCGCGGTAGCGCAGGCCGTTCAGCAGCTTGCCGTCCACCGCCTCCGGCGCGAGCAGCGGCGCCCGGTCGATGAGCGCGCGCACCGCGTCCTCCGTCAGCCCGCGCCCTTCGGCGATGCCCCGCACCATCTGCCCGAAGAGGCTGCCCGCGAAGCGCTCGGTGGCCTCCAGGTGCGGCCCGGTGTAGCCCTGCTCGGTGTAGCTGTTGACCGCGTTCTTGAACTCGTAGCGCTTGTCGAACTGGGGCTTCACGCCCAGCTTCGCCAGCGCATCACGAGCGAATGGCGTCTCGAACGCGAGGCCGATGATGTTCACCGCGCCGGACGGCTGCATGTAGATTTCGTCGAAGGCCGACGCGAAGTAGTACGCGCTGGTGCCGTTGGCCTCCTCGCCGAAGGAGTCGGTGAAGGCGATGGCCTTCTTGCCCTTGGCCCGGAACGCCTTCACCGCGTCGCGCAGCTCCTGCGTCGTCGCGGGAGTGCCGGGGCTGGTGCCCACGCGCACCACCAGCGACTTCACCCGCGAGTCCTCTCCGGCCTTCTCCAGTGCATCCACCACGTCGTGCACCGTGAGCGGGTCCTCACCGAAGGCCCCGGCCAGCGAGTCGCCCGACACGTGCTCCGGCAGCGGCTGCGACAGGTCCATTTCCAGCACGAGGTTGGACGGCACGCTCGGGCGGCTCGTGGAGGCCATCACGATGAGGGCGATGAGGCCCAGCATGAAGAGGACGGACATCGCGCCAATGAAGGCGAGCGCGCCGATGAGAAATCGTTTCATCCGAAGAAGCTCCTGGTACCTGGGAGACGGGCCACGAATCCGGCACGCGGTCCTTACTACTTAACGGGCCAGGGTGCCGATGCTTGCACGTCTCCCCACGCCTCCCCGCCGTCCGAGCGACATTCCGGAGGATGAAGACTGGACGCACGGGTCTTCCTGGCCCTCGCCGGGGGACGGGGCGCTCGTTCCCCCTGGCGCGGGTGGCGCCACCCGGCTCAGCGCGCGTCCAGCTCCACCACCACGGGAGGCCGCATCCCGAACGGGTGGAGGTGACAGTTGGCCACGTTGAGGAAGCGGGTGGGCACGTCGGGAAGCGCGTGCTCGCCCGGTGACTCGTGGATGTGGCCGAAGACGTGGATGCGCGGGAGGACCTGCCGCACGCGCGCGAGCAAGTCCGAGCAGCCCACGTGCGCCCCGAGGAACGTGCGGTCCCCGAGGCCCTTGGGGGGGCCGTGAGTGATGAGCACATCCAGGCCCTCGGGGATGCGGTTCCAATGGGTGAGGATGTCGGCGCCCCGCTCGCGGTTGAAGGCCATGCCTCCGAAGCGAGGCGTCACCGGGGAGCCCCAGAGGCGAAGCCCCCCGACGAGCACCTCCTCGTCTTCGAGGTAGTGCACGCCCGCTTCTCGCGCCAGGGTCCGGGTCAGCTCGGGCTGCGTCTCGCAGATGAAGTCGTGATTGCCCGCGACGAACACCTTCTCGCGGGCCGGGCGGCTGGCGAACCAGGCGAGGAAGGACTCCAGCTCCGGCTGCTTTCCCCGGCGAGAGAAGTCACCCGCGTGGATGAGCACGTCACACGCGGGGACCTTCAGCTCCTCGTGCCGTCGATGGGTGTCGGAGATGAGCACCAGCCTCATACGAATCCCTTCGCTTCGGGCGTGGAAGTCCGAGGCTGGAGGGGACGCTACACCGGCACGAGGGCCTTCCTCGCGGCACTTCGCTCTGGAGTCAGTGACTCAGTTCTTGAGCAGCTTGTTCAAGATGCTCTCGTGGGCTTGCAGCCGCCGCTCGGTGTCTTCCCGGTCGACGGTGAGCCGGGCGACCTTCCCGTTGACGTGGAACAGTCCCCGACGCAGCTCCGAGGTCGAGGCACCCACGTGTTCGCTCAACTTCGCGAGGGACTCGACGGCTTGCTCGAAGCCCGCTCGGACCACCTGGAGGTCACGGGAGAACACGTCGACCTTCTCCTCGACGACCAGGAGCCGATGGTCCGAGGCCTTCGACTTGTCTTCCAGCGTGTGGACCCTGTTGTCCAAGGTATGCACCTTGCTGTCCAGGGCCTCCACCTTGCTGTCCAGGACCTCCACCTTCTGCTTGAGCGCACTCACCTCATGTTTCAACTCACGGACGTCCTGCCTGACCTCCGTGATGTCCTGCCTGAACTCCGTGACCTCTCGTCGCAGCTCCCCGACTGCAATCGTGGCCTCTTGGGACGCCCTCCGTCCGTCCCGGATGGCCTCCTTGAGCTCCATGTGGCTCCGGTCGAGCGCATCCAGACGCACTCGAGTGCGCTCCATGACCTTCGAGAGGTCCTTGAGCGCCGCGTCCACTCCCCCACCGTCATATCTCGCCATCCCGCCTGCCTCCCTCCGAGCGGCCCCATGCCGCTTCCAAGGTTGAAGACACCCTACCAAACCAATCTGACACGGTGGCAATCAGACAAACAACCCATGGGGTTGTCATGGGAAATCCAGACGAACCCGTGTGTCGAGGGGCCGAGGGGCGGGTCCGGGCGCTCCCTCCCCTGTCTCACGGTGGACGCCCGCCAGGAGGAAGTGCTGGCTTCCGGGATGGCGGATGACCCGTACCGGGTTAGAAGCGCCGTGCACTTTATGAAGACCCGCGAGGACCGCATGAGGCGTCGTACCCCGCTTTCCCTGTTGGCCCCCCTGATGCTGGTGGCCACCACTCCGGTATGGGCCCAGGCCCCTGCCCCCTCCCCTACCC
>NZ_JABUMQ010000223.1:0-18903 GCF_013336645.1 Myxococcus sp. CA039A
GGTCCAGCACCACGCAGGCGAAGGCCCCACTCCGGGCGAGCTGCACCGCCGCCCATACCCGCTGCTCGGGCGCCTTGGGACGAACGATGAGCAGCCGCTCCAGGTCCACGCCCTGCGCCGCGGCCGCCGGGGGATAGAGCTCACGCGGCCCATCCACCCACGCGCACAGCCGCTCCTCCCGGTGCGCCGCCGCCACCGCGCTCAGCGCCAGACTGGTCCGCCCGGAGGCCGCCTCTCCGCACAGCTCCACCGCCTGTCCCAGCGGGAAGCCGCCCGAGGGCAGCAGCGCGTCCACCGCCTCCATCCCCGTGCGAAGGACGGACAGGTAGCGCCGGGGCGCCGCCTGCAACTGGCGGATCCGCTCCCGGAGCTGGTCCACGACCGAGCCCGCCGAGCCCGCCGGGCCCACCCGCTGCTCCAAAGCCGCGCCCATCTCGCCTCCTCGCCGGAACCCGGCACACCGAACGTCCGACTGGACGGCAGTTCAGTATGCTCACGGGTCTGACGTGCGCCCGCCCAGGACGCACGGCGATGGGTGAGGCGACACGACGCACCGGCTCGGATCCACTGGCCCGAGGCCAGGGATCTCAAGCCCCTGCACGTCCTAGCCGGCGCAGATGACCTTCACTTCCACCTTCTCGTCATCCGCCCGGCGCAGGCAGCTGCCGCCGAAGTAGATGCGCGCGGGGCGCTCCTCGCCGGACGGCTCGTACGTCAGGTCGCCCGCGGCCACCGAGCACCGCTCCACCGTGCCCCCGGCGCGCGTCAGCTCCACCTGCGCCAGCCGCGGATCCGGCAGGTTCACCACGTCCAGGCTCTGCGCCACCGCGGCCAGCTCGGCGATGCCCAGCAGCGTGTCCCGGTAGCTCGCCCGGCAGATGGAATCCAGGTTGTCGAACTTCGTGTCGAACTTCTCCGACATCGCCCGGTGCCGATGCCCGGGCCCGTACGACGTGGGGCAGTCCACGTTGCGCACGTACGTGCCCTGCGGCGTGACGTCGAGCACCAGCTCCGCCCGCTTGTCGCTCAACGCCACCGGTCCCACCGTGGCCCAGAGCACCTCGCGGCGCCCTCCCTTCGAGTCCCGCAGGGAGCTGAAGAACTCGAAGTACTCGTCCACCGACGTCAGCAGCGCCGCGTTCTCGCTGCACTTGTCCACCGACGTGTCATCCGGGACGGTGACCGGAGGCGGACGCAACTTGGAGCTGCAGTCCTCCTCGTCCGTCACCACGACCACCAGCAGCCGAGCCCCGTCCCGAAGGAAGCCGCCGTTGCCTCCCTCGCCGATGGAGGTGTTGGCCAGGGGCTCGGAGACCGCCAGGCGCACGGCCTCGAAGGGGGACTCCTGCCCGCTGCCCGCCGTGCCCTGCTGCACCAGCCGACGGAAGCGCTCCAGCAGGTGCTCGTCCGTGCTCTCGATGTAGCGCGCGTCCGAGGGCTGTCCATCCGCCTCCGGAACAGCCTGGAGATGTCCCGACTCGGCGGGGTATTCGCGGTATTGCTCCACACCCTGGAAGAGGATCCGCCGGTAGACGGACGTGGTGATCACCCCCACGCGGAAGTCCTGCGTCACGCCGCCGCCCTCCTGGAGGGCCTTGATGAACGCGGGCAGCTCGGTGGCGATGCCGGCCTGCTCCTCGGCCATGGAGGCCGAGTTGTCGATGACGAAGAGGATGTCCGTCTTCTGCGGAGCCACCACCGGGGACTCGCTCTGACACTTGCCCGGAAGGGTGGATCCCGCCTCGTCGACAGGCGACGTACAGGACGCCACCCAGAGGGCCGGCAAGAGGAGCAGGGGGGCACAGGGCTTCAACTTCATGGCGGCCTCCTAGGGGGCGGCGCGCCCAGGCGGCGCGACGCATCAGGGCTGGGGGGGCGAGCATGCCCCACCCCAGGCCCGGACGCGAGACAAGGTGCAGCGTCTGGCATCCGACTTGGACGTGGAAAATCGCACACGGCGTTTGCCATGGGCGTTTTGGTTGTTACGTTGGTTCATCTGCCGCAAGAAACCGACAGATGTTCACCGGCTCGGCCGCTCGCACGGCCGGGCTTGAAGACGAAGGAAGAGGCCGAACTTCATGTCCGATGAGAAGAAGAAGGGCACCGCCGCGAGCGCCATGCCCACCGCGATGGCCCCTCCCGGGCTCATCAACAAGGAAGACATCCCGCAGGTGCTCCCCATCCTGCCCCTGCGCAACAGCGTCTTCTTCCCCGGCGGCGTGCTCCCGCTGGCCGTCGGCCGTCAGAAGACCATTGCCCTGATCAAGGACGCGGTACGCGACGACCAGGTCATCGGTGTCGTCACGCAGCGCCGCGCCGAAGAAGAAGATCCGGGCGCCGCCGACCTCTACACCATGGGCACCGTCGCCCGCATCGTGAAGCTGCTCAAGATGGGCGAGGACAACTACTCGCTCGTGGTGCAGGGACTCGCCCGTTTCCGGGTGGTGGAGCTGGTCCAGGAAGCCCCCTACCTCAAGGCCCGCGTCGACGCGGTGGAGGACAAGACCTCCGCTGAAAACGTCGAGGTGGAGGCCCTGGGCATCAACCTCAAGAAGCTGGCGCGCGAGGTCATCGAGCTGATGCCCGAGCTGCCGGCCGCCGCCACCGAACTGGTGGAGAGCATCACCCACCCCGGCCATCTGGCGGATCTGATCGCCGCCAACGTGGACGTGCCGATCGAGGAGAAGCAGGCCGTCCTGGAGACGGTTGATCTCAAGGCGCGGATGAAGCTCGTGCTCGAGCTGCTCAACCGCAAGCGGGAGATCCTCAAGCTCTCCAACAAGATCGACTCCGCCGTGAAGGGCGAGATGTCGAAGACCCAGCGCGAGTACTACCTGCGCCAGCAGCTCAAGGCGATCAAGGAAGAGCTCGGGGAGATGGGTGAGGAGGAAGAGGAGCTCGACGAGCTCCAGGAGCGCCTGAAGAAGGCGGCCCTGCCTCCCGACGTGGAGAAGGTGGCGAACAAGGAGCTCAACCGCCTGAAGACCATTCCGGCGGCCTCCAGCGAGTACACCGTCGCGCGCACCTACCTGGATTGGATCGCCGACCTGCCGTGGTCGAAGATGTCCGAGGACAACCTCGACATCGAGAACGCCCGGCAGCAGCTGGACAAGGACCACTTCGGCATCAAGAAGGTCAAGAAGCGCATCCTGGAGTACCTGGCGGTGCGCAAGCTGAAGAACGACATGCGCGGGCCCATCCTGTGCCTCGTCGGTCCTCCGGGCGTCGGCAAGACGTCGCTGGGTCAGAGCGTGGCCAAGGCCACGGGCCGCAAGTTCGTGCGCCTGTCCCTGGGCGGCGTGCGTGACGAGGCGGAGATCCGCGGCCACCGGCGCACCTACGTCGGCGCGCTGCCCGGCCGCTTCATCCAGAGCATGAAGAAGGCCGGCACCAAGAACCCGGTCATGATGCTCGACGAAATCGACAAGCTCGGCGCGGACTTCCGCGGCGATCCGAGCGCGGCGCTGCTCGAGGTGCTGGATCCGGAGCAGAACAACACGTTCAGCGACCACTACCTCGACGTGCCGTTCGACCTGTCGAAGGTGATGTTCGTCGCCACGGCGAACCAGCTCGACCCCATCCCCGGTCCGCTCCGCGACCGCATGGAGATCATCGAGCTGTCCGGCTACACGTTCGAGGAGAAGCAGAGCATCGCGCGCATCCACCTGGTGCCCAAGCAGCTCAGGGAGCACGGCCTCAGCGCGGATCACATCGAGATCACCGACGAGGCGTTGCTGACGCTGACCACCTCGTACACCCGCGAGGCGGGCGTGCGTAACCTCGAGCGGCGCATCGCGGACATCTGCCGCGCGGTGGCGGTGGAGGTCGCTGGCGGGAAGATGGACAAGCAGACCATCGACTCCGAGCGCGTGAAGGAGGTCCTCGGGCCCGAGATGTTCTACTCGGAGGTCGCGGAGCGCACGGAGGTTCCGGGCGTGGCCACGGGCCTGGCCTGGACGGCGGCGGGTGGCGACCTGCTCTTCATCGAGGCGACCAAGATGGCGGGCAAGGGCGGCATGACGCTCACCGGCCAGCTGGGCGACGTGATGAAGGAGAGCGCGACGGCGGCGCTGAGCTACCTGCGCAGCAAGTCCGAGCAGTTGGGCATCAGCTCCAACTTCCTCGAGAAGACGGACCTGCACCTGCACTTCCCGGCGGGCTCCATCCCCAAGGATGGTCCTTCCGCTGGCGTCACCATCCTCACCGCGCTCACCAGCCTCCTGACGGGCATCCGGGTGCGGCACGACACGGCGATGACGGGCGAGGCCACGCTGCGTGGTCTGGTCCTGCCGGTGGGTGGCATCAAGGAGAAGGTGCTGGCGGCGCACCGGGCGGGCATCAAGCGGGTCATCCTGCCCGAGCGGTGCCGCAAGGACCTGGTGGACGTGCCGGATCAGGCCAAGAACGAGCTGGAGTTCATCTTCGTCACGCAGATGGACGAAGTGCTCAAGGCCGCGCTGGAGACGTCGCCGTTCAAGTCGTCGGCGGGGACGCCGGGTGGCGAGCCGGGCAAGGAGCCGCTGCCTCCCCAGGCCGCGGACGCCAGCTCTCCCGAGGTCCGCGCTTAACCACGCAGGCCGCTGAGATGTGACACGGGCAGGTTCCTCTTCCGAGGGACCTGCCCGTTGTCTTTGCGGGGACCGACGTGACTCTCGGCGACGTCAGTGCCGCGTCGAAGGCGTGTCCTGCGCGTCGGGCCCGGAGAGCCGCTGGGCGAGCAGGCCGAGCAGCTCCTGGGTGGAGAGCCGGCCCGCGCCGTCCTTGCCCTCGAGCACGTCCGCGACGAGCGCGCGCTTGTGCTCGTGCAGGGAGAGCATCTGCTCTTCAATCGTGCCGCGCGCCACCAGTCGGTAGACGGTGACGGGACGCTCCTGGCCGATGCGGTGCGCGCGGTCCGAGGCCTGGTCCTCCACGGCCGGGTTCCACCAGGGGTCCAGGTGGATGACGCTGTTCGCGGCGGTGAGGTTGAGGCCGAAGCCACCGGCCTTGAGGGAGATGAGGAACAGCGGCGCGGTGCCCTCCTGGAAGGCCTTCACCGCCTCCGCGCGGGCCCTGGGGGCCGTCTGCCCATCCAGGTATTCGTAGGTGATGCCCCGCGCGTCCAGCACCTCTCTCACCAGCGCCAGGTGCGAGGTGAACTGGCTGAAGACCAGCGCGCGGTGGCCCTCGGAGCGCAGCTCCTCGACGAGCTCCAGGAAGCGCTCCAGCTTGGAGGACTCCACGCGTGACGCGGCGTCATAGAGGCGCGGGTGCGAGGCCAACAGCCGCAGCCGGGTGAGGGCCGCGAGCACCTCGAAGCGCTGCTCGTGCTCGCGCTCACGCCGCTCGCGCATGACCTCCGGACGAGACTCCAGCGAGGAGATGGCCGCCAGTCGCGCGTCCTCGTACAGCGTCCACTCCGCCGAGGACAACACGACGGGCACACGCACGTCGGTGCGCGGGGGAAGCTGCGCCTCCACCTGGGCCTTGGTGCGGCGAAGCAGGAAGGGTTGCAGCACGCGAGCGAGCGCGGGGGCCGCCGTCGGGTCCACCCGTCGCTCGATGGGAATCGCGAACCGGGTGCGGAACGCCTCGTGACTGCCGAGCAGCCCCGGGAAGACGAGCGAGAACACGCTCCACAGCTCTCCCAGGTGGTTCTCCAGCGGGGTGCCGGAGAGGGCGAACTTGAAGTCTCCCTGGAGCGCCCTGGCGGCGCGGAAGCGATGCGTGCCGGCGTTCTTCAGTGCCTGGGCCTCGTCGAAGACGATGGTGGCGAAGCGCAGCTCGGACAGCCGGCCGATGTCGCGCGTCAGCAGGCCATAGCTGATGACGAGCACGTCCCGAGGCCCCAGCCGTTCGAGCAGACCGCCCCGGTCCGCCGCCTCGGAGAAGAGCCGCATCCGCAGCGAGGGCGCGAAGCGCTTCGCCTCGTCCATCCAGTTGAAGGCCACGGAGGTGGGCGCCAGCACCAGCGCGGGCCCCAGCTTGCCGCGCTCCAGCAGGACGGCCAGGGCCTGCACCGTCTTGCCCAGGCCCATGTCATCCGCCAGCACCGCGCCCGCGCCCCATGACGCCAGCCGCGTGAGCCAACGGAAGCCCTCCGCCTGATAGTCGCGCAGCTCCGTCTTCAGCGTCGCGGGCACCTTCGGCTTCAGCTCCTTCGCGGCGAAGATGCGCTGGACGAGCCCTTGCCAGGTCTTGTCCGCTTCCAGCGCGGCCCCCGCGCCACTCAGGGCGGACAGGGACTCCGCGGCGGCCGGGCCCACTTCCAGTCCGTGCCGCGACTGGTGGGCATGGTCCGCCAGTCGCTCCAGGTGCTGGCGCAGCGCCTCTTCGACCTCCACATAGGTCTGGTCCTTCACCAGGACGAAGCGCTCCTTGCGGCGCGCGGCATCGAGCAGCCGCGCCAGCTCCACGCGCTCCCCCTGCACCGCGAGCCCGCCGAGCATTCCGAACCAGTCCCGCTTGCGCTCGACGGAAATCTGGAGCGCGCTGGCGCCACGGTGGGCCGCGATTCGCAGCGGCGAGCCCAACCACTCCAGCTCCGGAGCAGGCTCCAGCTCCTGACACGCGGCGAGCAGTGCAAGCGCGCCCTGCACTCCCGAGAACGAATAGGAGAAAGGCATCACCTGCGGCTCCGCGAGGCCGAAGGGCAGGCGCGTCTGGAGCGACTCGGCCAGCGCGAGTTCCTTCACGAAGTCGCGCACCGTGTGGACCGCGTCGTTGCCACGGCGCACGTAGACATCCCGGGGTCCCTCGCCAGGGATGAAGGAGGCGCTGTCCGGGAGGGCACGCACGCGCAGGTCCACGCGCACCGCGCCGCCCGGCTCGATTTCGAGCCGCAGCACCGGAAGCTGGAGCACGGGGACGCGCTCACCCATGACTCCGCGAGGCAGGGCCACGGGCAGGCGCACGGCCAGCTTCGCCAGCTTCTCCAGCAACACGCCATGGCTCTCCGGCGGGAAGACGTTGCCGTGGCGCTGGAGCACCGTGACGAGCGCGCGGACCTCCGGGCCCACGTCCAGGAGCGTGAGCCGACGCGCGCCCTCGTCCCAGAGGAAGAGGGCCTCCTCGGGCTTCGACTTGCGCACGCGGTCCACCATCGACGCGGACAACGTCGCGCCCTCCATCCCCGCGGTGACGACGACCGCCCCACCCCGCTCCACCGCGACGATGCCCACCTTGGCGCGCTCGACCTGGACCAGCAGGTCCTGCGTCCCTTCCTGGTAGAGCCGGGGATGGTCCACCAGTTCGACGAGCAGCGCGCGCGAGGCGGGCCCGTCGTTGTCCGGGAGCAAGGACGCGAGGCGCGCGTCGAGGGAGGACAGCTGCGCGCCGTGCTCTTGCAGCAGCTTGCGCCGGCTCACCTTCGCCCCCGTCGAGCGCTGGCCCTTCTTGGTGCGCCGGTGCACGTACGGATGCACCTCCACGCCGTAGCCCTCGATGACATCGACGCGCCAGGAGACCTCCACGCCCGAACCGCTTCCGAGCCCCTCGTCGAGCGCGCGCTCCAGCGCCCGGAGTGTGCGGTCCCACCCCGGCCGCACCAGCTCATCGAGCGTCTCGCCGAAGCCCTCCGTCCAGGGCTGACGCAGCCACAGCAGCACCGTGTCGATGGCCGCGAGCAGATGGACACAGGGCGGCGCGCCACAGGTGCAGTCGGCCTGCACGGAGGTGGGCGTGAAGGTCAGGCTCGCCTCAGGAAGGATGAACCCCATCTGCGCGCCGTAGGGCAGCTCCGAGCAGCGCGTCTCACGGAAGCGGAAGCCCGGGAGCTCGGGGTCGAGCTGGAGCGCGTCGCGACTCAGCGCGCTCGTGGGACGCGGAGCGACGGTGCCGGGCGCGCGGGAGCGGAGGTCCAGGAGCAGGCCGTGGACGCGGTGCGTGCGAACGTCCTGAGGGGGCGCGAGGCGCTCGGGGAGCGAGGCCCGGGTCTGCTCCGCGTTCCGCCGCTCCTCTTCCACGAAGCGCCATGCGAGCAGCGGGAGCAGCTCCTTCATCTTCGGAGATGGGAGGGACTCCTGGCTCCAGCGGGTCCGCGCCTCCTCGCTGAGCATCTCCACCAGGCGGCGGCGCGCGGTCGCTGGACGGGCCTGGGGCAACAGCGCGGCGTCCACCAGGGGCGTCAACACCGTGAGGCTCAAGCGGGACAGATGCTCGATGCCCTGCTCCCGCAACCAGGACCGCAGTGCGCCCTCCGTGGCGAAGTGTGGGACAGACGAGGGAACAGGCTGCGGGCGCTCCACGGACATGGCCCTTCGCTTCTTCGCGAAGCGGCGGGGAAACGCAAGCGCCACGGCGAGGCGGACAGGCAGGCAACCCTCCTTCCACGACTTCCGCTTTCCTGCCCTTCCACGGCACACTGCGGAACGACGCTCCCTTGCCAGGCGTCGCACCTGCCATGACCAAATCCGCTGGAGTGTGGGGACTGGGCTTCATCCTGCTCGCCGGGCCCGCGTGCCTGCGAGCCTCGACGGAGGCGAAACCGGCCCCCCTGCCCGTCGACCCGGCCGCGGTGAAGGAGTCGGTGGAGGGCAACCGCACCTCCCTTCCCACCGCGCCGGCCGAACCCAAGGGCGTGGTCGTCGAACCTCCGACGAAGCCGCCGTCCGGGGAGCCCGAGGCCCTTCGCTCGTCACCGAAATGGCCCGCTTCCGGGGCGCCCCTGACGCTGGTGTCGGCACGCTTTCCCCAGGGCTTCGGCAAGCAGCGCGTGTACCTGGACGCGGGACATGGGGCGGAGGGGAACACCGGCACCCGGTCCGTCACCTGTGAGGACGAAGAGGTCTTCACGTTGCGCGTGGCGGAGGACCTGGCTCGGCGCCTGGAAGCCACGGGGCGCTTCGACGTGCGCATCAGCCGCAAGTCGGGGCAGCGGGTCGCCTACGCGGACCGGCTCGCGGAGGCCGAGCGTTGGGGCGCGCATGTGCTGGTGAGTCTGCACTCGGACTCCCGGGGGACGGCGCACCCGTGGTCACCCACGGCGGGCCAGGAGTGCAACCGGCAAGATGAGACGCCTGGGTTCAGCGTGCTCTGGTCCGAGGAGGCCGATCCGCCCCTCCAAGCACGACGGGCCATGCTGGCGCGGGCGCTCGCCCGGAACCTGTCCCAGGTGGGATTCCTGCACTACGACGGCGTGGACTACACGGGGCTCTATGCCGCTGACTCCGCGCAGGCCGGGGTCTTCGTAGCGAGAGAGCCCACGCACCGACGCATCTTCGTGCTGCGCAAGCCGACCATCCCCTCCGTCATCATCGAGACGCACCATGCGCTCGACTTCGAGGAGGCCGCGCGGTGGCGCGAGGAGCGCACGCTGGAGGCCTTTGGCTCCGCGGTGACCCAGGGGCTCGTGGACGCCTTCACGCCATCTCTCGTCGCCGCGCCCCAGGCGAACAGCCGCTAGGTTCTGTCCCTTCGACTGTCGAGGAGGTCACTGAGTGGCCCGGTGGTGGGACGACGCTGCCACCACCAGTCACTTCCCGCTTCGACCGACCACCACCTGGAGAGAGCGCGTCCCGCATCATCGACCGTCGCAGCCCGGTACTTCTCATCGGCAGCGGCGACCAGGGACCTGAGCTTCTCCACGAGAGGAGCAGAGCATTCGCCCAGCAGATGCTCCACCGCATCGCGCCGATACAGATACTCCGCGAACTCCTCCGCCAGGCTCTTGGTGTCGCCCACGTCCTCCGCGAATCGCAACCAGCTCTCCAGGAGGATTTCGGACGAAAGGCGCTTCCCCCTGGCGTGACGCCTGGCCGTCAGGTCATCCAGGACAGCCTGTTCTTCGGGGGTGAAGGGGGGGAGATAACTTCTCGTCTTGCGATATCTCCGCACGAAGCCCTCTCTCTTGGGGGGGCTGAACGGAGCTACAGCCCGACGCTCGATGGCTTGTCGGTACATCTCCCGCAGCGCGTCCATGTCGGGCGCGAGCTGGATGATTTGGTTCATGGCCTCATTGGCCACTTCCCACACGTCACCCACGCGCTTGCTTCGCAGCCTCCGGGTGAGCGGGGCAGGCCACATCGCGGCCAAGAAGTAGATTTGGACCGGCCAGTCAGCGAGCTGAATGGTCAACGAGGTGGGCTCACGCCTCACTTCACGTCGGCCGAGGGTGTAGGACGTGAAGACCCAAGCGTCTCCCTCCGCTAGAAGTAGGGATCGCACAGGACCACCGGTTGGCGCTTCGTCTCTCGCAAGGTCGTAGTAGCCCCGAGAGAAGCGAATCCGATGTTCCCAGCGGGAGAGGCAGTCGAGGTGCAGCCGCGCGTCACTGAAGCGCGAGAGTTCATCGTCTTCAGGGAATGGGCAGACGGAGCCATCGATCTTCACTGAAAGACGATCCGGGTCCGTGCTCCCGCAGATGGCGCAGGCTCTCGTATCTCCTGATTCAGGTCGCATGGTTCACTCGCCGGTCACGATGGAGGGTCAGCGCAGCCAGGCGAAGGCACGCTCGAGCTGGGCCACCGCGTCGTCGAGATAGCAGCGACCATGCGCCAAGAGCACCCGCTGAGGCTGCCATCCAAGCATTTGCTGATAGCAGGCACGCGCTTGAGGCTTTCGTCCCCAGGCTGTCGCCTGCACCTCACGAGGTGTCTGTCCCGGCCACATGGTGCCACCGAGGGTGAGCAGCCACCGGAAGCGAGGCCGGATGCGCTCCTTTTCGAGCGCCATGACCATGTCCGCGAGGATCAACGTCGCGGAGTCCTTGTGGAAGAACACGACCTCTTCGACGAAGCGACTCCCTCGGAAGATGAGCTGTTCGAAGTCATTCGCCCAGACCTCGGGGGCGCCATCCTGGAGGTCGGCGTCGAACGGAACATCGAGCTTCTGCGAGCGTGCACGCTCACGAACTCCCGGCGAGGCCCAGACCGTCGCGTGCGGGTAGCGCGCCTTCCAGGCTGGGATGGCCGCGTAGTGGAACCGGTTCGGCGACACGAGGTGCTCGACACGGCCGAGCGCATCGACCTCCGCGAACAGCTCGGGCGTGGGCGCCGTGGGAGACCAGAGCCACAAGCCCCCCGAGCGCAGCCGGATGATGACCATGCGCGTGGGGAATGGCAGCGTCACCGGGCCATAGCTCATCTTCGCGACGGGCCCGTCCACCCACCAGAGTCCCTCGGCGAGCGGCTTGAGCGTCGAGAGTGGACCATAGGGACGTATCCCATCGGTCCACTCGCTGAGTTCGTGGGCGCTCTCGCGGTTTCCAGTCGTCATGGCCCTGTCATAACAACTCCGGGACGACGTGCACTTCGACTATGTGCCCGCGTCCCGGTCCTCGTCAGCCTCTTCGTCCCCGAGGATGCGCGCCAGTCGCGAGGCCAGTGCATGGACGTACGGCGCTCGCAGCATGCTGTAATGGTCACCGGCGACGTCCTCCAGCTTGAGCTGCCCCTGTGGGACCCAGCGCGACCACCCATGGTTCGCGTCCACGGCCCGCTCGCGCCTCGCGTCCTTCGCGCGGAGAAGCAGCATGGGCCCGGCGTAGGGTCCTGGACGATACGTGGACAGTGCTCGGAGGTTTGCTCGCGTCACATCTCGCCAGGCTCGAAGGTCGGTGTCCTGGACCTCGCGAGGCAGCCAGCCGGCGACACGTGCATGTTCGGCGAATCGGGCGAACTGCTCGTCTTCCGTGAGGCCCATGAGCAACTCCGGACGCAGCGTCGATTCCGCGCCCACCGTACGCGCCAGATCCATCGCCATGCCCGTGAGCAACAGCGCGTCCTCGGGCGCGGTCATGAGGGATTCGTCCCCTGGAGCGAAGCTGTCGAGGAGCACGAGTTGTTCCACCTGCTGCCCCTGTCGCTCCAGTTCACGCGCCATCTCGAAAGCGATGACGCCACCCATGGACCAGCCGCCCAGGAGGTAGGGACCCTCTGGCTGCACAGTGCGCATGGATGCGATGTAGCGACGAGCCAACGCTTCCACCTGCTCCAACGGCGCCTCGTCTCCGTCCAGCCCAGGCGCCTGGAGCCCGTAGAAGGGCCGCTCCGTTCCCAGCGTGCGCGCGAGCAGCCGGTAGGGGCCCACCGCGCCCCCCACCGCGTGAACGAAGAACACCGGCGTGCCCGAGCCCTCCGCCTGCAACGTCACGCAGTCTCTGACCGCGCCACCCGCGCGAGTCCCTTCCAGCCAGGACGCGAGCTGCTCCACCGTGGGTGCCTCGAAGAGCGCACGCAAGGGGACGTCCACGCCGGTCAGCGCGCGCACCCTCGCGACCACCTGCGTCACCAGCAATGAGTGCCCGCCCAGCTCGAAGAAGTCGTCGTGAATGCCGACCTTCTCGACGCCGAGGACCTCGCTCCAGAGGGCGGCGAGCTGCTGCTCCTTGTCATTGCGCGGCGCCTCGTACCGGTCCTGCGCGGCTCGGGTGGTATCCGGCACGGGCAGCGCACGGCGATCCACCTTGCCGTTGGCCGTGAGCGGCAGGGCTGCCATCACCACGAACGCAGAGGGGACCATGTACTTGGGGATCCGCTCCTGGAGGAAGCCACGCAGGGAGAGGGGCTCGAGCCCCGCCCCCTGGCGTGGCACGACGTAGGCAACCAGTCGCTTGTCGCCGGGGACGTCCTCGCGCACCAGGGCCATGGCCTCGCGCACCTCCGGGTGCTGGTGCAGCGCGGACTCCACCTCGCCCAGCTCGATGCGCAGGCCGCGGAGCTTCACCTGGTCGTCGGCGCGGCCGACGAAGGCGAGCTGCCCATCCGCCCGCCAGCGCACCACGTCGCCGGTGCGGTAGAGACGCGCGCCGGGCTCGGTGCTGAACGGGTGCGGGATGAAGCTCTCCGCCGTCAGCTCCGGACGGTCGAGGTAGCCGCGCGCGAGCTGCACCCCGCCGATGAACAGCTCACCGGGCAGGCCCACGGGCACGGGCTCCAGGCGCTCGTCGAGGACGTACACCCGCACGTTCGTCAGGGGGCGGCCAATGGGCGGCGGCTGTCCCTCTTGCGGCGCGCACTCGCAGAGCGTCGCCACCACCGTGGCCTCGGTGGGGCCGTAGGTGTTGAGGAAGGTCCGGCCCGGAGCCCAGCGCGACACGAGCTCGGCCGAGCAGGCCTCGCCGCCAGAGATGACCGTGCGCAGCGCCGGCAGCTCTTCGGCGGCGGTCGCCGCCAGCACCGCGGGGGTGAGGCTGAGGACGGAGATGGACGAGCGCCGCAGCAGCTCGTGCAGCGCCGGCCCTGGCATGGCCTGCTCGGTGGTGAGGACATGCAGGGTGCCGCCC
The DNA here is from genome assembly GCF_013336645.1 of Myxococcus sp. CA039A. NCBI lineage: Bacteria > Pseudomonadati > Myxococcota > Myxococcia > Myxococcales > Myxococcaceae > Myxococcus > Myxococcus sp. CA039A. The sequence continues at coordinate 13,202 of NZ_JABUMQ010000223.1, forward strand.
GCGGTCAACGTGCTGAAGATCTCCTCGACGGAGAGGTCGAAGCTGGGGTTGGCGAATTGGAGGACCTGGCTGGACGGCCCCAGGGCATACGCCTGCTTCTCCCAGTGGACGAGGTTGCAGACGGCGCGGTGGGTGATGAGCACGCCCTTGGGCTGGCCGGTGGAGCCCGAGGTGTAGATGACGTAGGCGAGGTTCTCCGCCATCACTCCGGAGACAGGGGCGTCCTCTCGCTGGCGGGAGAGCTCGGCCATGTCGACGCACACCGTGGCGCCGGAGAAGGCGGGCAGGCGTGCCGCGAACGGCTGCTGGGTGAGGAGCACGGTGGCCCCGCAGTCCTGGAGCAGGAAGGCCAGACGCACGGGAGGCTGCATCGGGTCGAGTGGCACGTAGGCGCCGCCGGCCTTGAGGACGCCGAGCATGCTCACGATCAGCTCCGGCGAGCGCTCCATGCACAGGGCGACGCGGACCTCCGGGCCCACGCCCAGGGAGCGCAGGTGCCAGGCGAGCTGATTGGCGCGGCGCTCCAGCTCGCGGTAGGTGAGCGCGCCGGAGCTGGACTCGATGGCCGCCGAGTCGAGGTCGCGCGAGGCCGGGATGACCAGCTCGTGGAGGCAGGCCTGATGCGGGAAGGCAGCCTGGGTGCCACTCCACCGCGACAGCAGTTGCTCGCGCTCCTCGCCGGGCAACAAAGAGCAGGTGGCGAGCGGCGCATCCGGGCGGGCCAGCACGGCCGAGATCAGCACTTCCAGGTGCCGCATCATTCGCTCGGCCGTGGAGGCGTCGAACAGGTCCGTATTGTACTCGAGCCGTCCCTCCAGGCTCCCGTCCTCGACGAAGCCCATATCGAGGATGAGCTCGAACTTGGCGTTGCCAGGGTTGAGGGCAAGGGGCGACAGCTCCAGGCCCGCGTGCGAGCGCCGCGACTCGCCCAGGGCATGCAGTTCGAACATGACCTGGAAGAGCGGTGAGCGGCTCAGGTTGCGCTCGGGCTGGAGCTCCTCGACGAGCTTCTCGAAGGGGATGTCCTGGTGCTCGTAGGCAGCCAGGGTGTTCTTGCGCACCTGGGCGAGCAGCTCGCGGAAGGTGGCACGGGAGTCGATGCGGGCGCGGAGGACGAGCGTATTGACGAAGAAGCCGATGAGCCCTTCGAGCTCCGCGAAGCGGCGGCCGGCGATGGGCGAACCCACGCAGACATCGTCCTGGCCGGAGTAGCGGGCCAGCAGCAACTGCCAGATGGCCAGCATGCCCATGAAGGGCGTGAGTCCCTCCTGCTGGCAGAGAGCACGCAGCGCCTCGGTGGACTCGCGACGGATGCGGATGGGAACGGCGGCCGCGCGTGCGGAACCATTCGAGGAGCGAGGCCTGTCAGTGGGCAGCTCCAGGGCCTGGGCGGCCCCTGCCATTTCCTGGCGCCACCAGGACAGCTGCTTCTCCAGGGCGTCGCCCTGCAGCCAGCCGCGCTGCCAGGCCGCGTAGTCCGCGTACTGCACCGGCAACTCGCCCAGCGGTGACGGCTTCCCCGCCGCATACGCCTCGTAGAGCGCCACCACCTCCCTCACCAGCACCGCTGTCGACCACCCGTCCGACACGATGTGGTGCAGCACCACCACCAACACATGCGACTCCGCTGACAACCTCACCAGCGTCACTCGCAGCAGCGGCCCACTCTTCAGGTCGAAGGGCCTTGCGACTTCTTCACCCACCCAGCGCAGCACCGTGGCTTCATCCTCGGGCAGTTCGACTCGCTGAAGCTGGAACGCCGTCGGAGGCTGGATGACCTGGACGGGGACACCTCCTTCATCAGGGAAGCAGGTGCGCAAGCTCTCGTGACGACGCACCACTTCCGCGAAGGCTCGCTCCAGCGCATCCACATCGAGCGGCCCATCCAACCGGAGTGCCGTCGGAACGTTATACGCAACGCTCCCCGGTTCAAGCCGATCCAGGAACCACAGTCGCTGCTGCGCGAAGGACAACGGCAGCGCGCTCTTCCGAGGCGAAGGTCGCAGCGCGGGCAACGAGACGGCTCGCGCGACCTGGTCCACCTTCCTCGCCAACGCCTCCAGCGTGGGCGCCTCGAAGAGCGCTCGCAGGGGGACTTCCACTCCCAGCGATGCACGCAGACGAGCCACCACTCGCGTCGCGACGAGCGAATGTCCACCCAAGGCGAAGAAGTCATCGTGTCGACCCACCCGCTCGACTCGCAAGACCTCTGCCCAGATGGAAGCCAGCGCCTCCTCCATCGGCGTGGCGGGCGGAACATGCGCGGCTCCCGACACCACGGCTCCGGACTCGGGCACTGGCAGCGCTCGACGATCCAACTTTCCGTTCGGTGTCAGCGGCAACACGTCCAGCCACATGAAGGCCGAGGGCACCATGTGCGCCGGCAGACGCTCCTGGAGGAACCCTCGCAACGCCCCCACTTCCGTCGCCTGCCCCGAACCCGCGAGGACGTACGCGACCAGGCGCTGGTCTCCAGGCGTGTCCTCACGGGCCACCACCACCGCATCCTTCACCGAGGGATGCTCGCGCAGGACCGCGGCCACTTCTCCCGGCTCCACTCGGAAGCCGCGCACCTTCACCTGGAAGTCAGAGCGGCCGAGGAACTCCACCCGCCCATCCGCGAGCCACCGCACGCGATCCCCCGTGCGGTACATCCGCGCGCCCGGCACGGCACTGAACGGGTCTGGACCAAACCGTTCCGCCGTCAGCTCGGCGCGCGACAGGTAGCCACGCGCGACTTGCGCCCCTCCGATGAACAGCTCGCCCGGAACACCGACTGGCACCGGCCGAAGCTCGTCATCGAGCACATACACCCGCGCATTCGCCAGGGGTCGACCCAAGGGCACCGCACCCCGTCGTGTCGACGGACCCGCATCCGCACGAGCGGGCGTCGAGTGAGGCGCAACAATCGCCTCGCCCGTATCAACCCCACCCGCGAGCACCCCCACCGTCGTCTCCGTGGGGCCGTAGTGGTTGAACACCTCGCACTCCGGGGCCAGGGCACGCACCTGCTCCAGCAACGCCCAGGTGGATGACTCGCCTCCCAGCACCAGTCTCTTGCGCGGAAGCACCCGAGCCGGTGCTGGCGCAGTCAACAGCGCGGACAGATGCGCGGGGACGATCTTCACGCAGTCCACGCCGTGACGCTGGAAGTACTCCGCGACTCCCACGGGATTCCCCGCGCGCTCCGCGGTGAGCACATGCAGCACACCACCCGTGCACAGCGCGGGGAACAACACCGTGTTCCCCAGGTCCGCGCCGAATGTGGACACCAGCGCGAAGCTGGAGCACTCGCTCAACTTCAACCGCTCCGTCGCGGCCTGGACGTAGTTGACGAGCGCGCCATGCGACACGGCCACGCCCTTCGGGCGCCCGGTGCTCCCCGACGTGAACAACACGTACGCCAGATTCTCCGACGCACCTCGATGGTCCGGAGCATCTACTCGCTGTTGAGCGAGCTGTTGGGCCTCGGTGTCCAGTTGCACTCGCCGCGCCCCACAGGCCTGGAACAAGGCCGCGTGACGTGACTCCGTCACCACCACGGGCGCGGCGACCTCTTCCACCATCAGGCACAGGCGAGAGGCGGGCTGCGACGGCTCCAGCGGCACATATGCGCCACCCGCCTTCAGGACACCCAGCAACGCGACCACCAGCTCCGCGCTTCGCTCCAGGCACAGCGCCACCGGGACGTCCGGTCCCACGCCCAAAGCTCGCAGATGATGCGCGAGCTGATTCGCCCGAGCATCGAGCTGCCGATACGAGAGCACCGTCTCCTCGCAGCGCACAGCCGGCGCGTCCGGTGTGCGAGCCACCTGTCGTTCGATGAGCTGGTGCAGCAGCGCGGACTCGAACGGGGCATCAGCGGTCGCGGTGGACCAGGACTCCAGGACGTGTCGACGCTCGGAGGCCGTCATCAGCGGGAGCGCGGCGAGGCGCTGCTCCGGGTTCGCGGTGATGGACTCCAGCAAGACCTGAAGGTGGGAGACCATCCGGGCCGCCGTGGACTCCAGGAACAGGTCCGAGTTGAACAGCAGCGTCCCCGCGAAACCCTCGGCCGACTCACTCAGGTTCAACGACAGCTCGAAGCGCGCGGACTCCGTGCCCTCGGTCGGCACCGGCTTCAACGACAGCGCGGGCAGCTCCAGGGCCTCCACCGGCGCGTTCTGAAGGACGAAGAGGACCTGGAACAGCGCGGTGCGACTCAGGTCGCGCACGGGATGGAGCGCTTCCACCAGCTTCTCGAACGGAAGGTCCTGGTGCTCGTAGGCGCCCAGCGTGGTCTCCCGCACCTGGGCCAGCAGCTCACGGAACGTGTCCCGAGGCCGTGCCTGGGCTCGCAGGACCAGCGTGTTGACGAAGAAGCCGATGAGGCCCTCCGTCTCCGCGTACCTCCGGCCCGCGATGGGCGAGCCCACGCTCACGTCTTCCTGACCCGAATAGCGCGCCAGCAACACCTGGAACGCCGCGAGCAACACCATGAAAGGCGTGGCCCCCTCGGCGCGGGCCAGTGCTCCGATGGCGTCGCTCAGCTCCCTCGAAAGTCGCACCGGCACCGTGGCGCCCCGGTGCGACAGAATCGCGGGCCTTGGACCATCCGTGGGCAGCTCCAGGTGGGGAGGTGCTCCCGCCAGGCGCTTGCGCCAGCCGTCGAGCTGCGCTTCCAGTCGCTCACCACTCAGCCACTCGCGCTGCCAGCGTGCGTAGTCCGCGTACTGCACCGGGAGCGCGGCGAGCGGTGAAGCACGGCCCTCGGAGAAGGCGACATAGAGCGTGCTCAACTCGCGCACCAACACGCCGAGGGACCAGCCATCCGCGATGATGTGGTGCATCACCAGCGAGAGCACATGCACCTCGGGCTCCAGCCGCGACAACGTGGCTCGCACGAGCCACTTCTGTCCCAGGTCGAACGGACGCAGCGAGTCCTCGACAGCTCGACGACGAACCTCTGCCTCTCGCTCCAGCTCAGTCAGTTGACCGAGGTCTTCCACCGCGAGCGGGAAGTCCGTGGGAGGGTGGATGACCTGAACAGGCTCGCCCTCATGCAGGGCGAAGGTGGTGCGCAGCGCCTCATGCCGCGCCACCAGCGCGGAGAACGCTCGCTGGAGGGCAACGAGGTTCAGCGCACCTTCCACTTGAAGGTGGATGGGGATGTTGTAGGCCGCGCTGCCCGGAGAGAGCTGGTCGAAGAACCACAGTCGATGCTGCGCGAAGGACAACGGCGGCATCCCCGTGCGCGGCAGCGCGACCAAGGGAAACGCCTCGGACGACGGACCTGCTTCGCGCGAGGAGTCGATGCGCGCGGCCAGGGCTTCGAGCGTAGGTGCTTCAAAGAGCGTGCGCAGCGGGAGGTCCACGCCGGTCAGCGCGCGCACTCTCGCCACCACCTGCGTCGCCAGCAGCGAGTGCCCGCCCAGCTCGAAGAAGTCGTCCTTCCTCCCCACTCGCTTCGCGCCCAGCACCTCCGCGAAGACTTCCGCCAGCTTCGCTTCCATCCCTTCTCGCGGCGCCTCGTACTCCTCCACGGCCTGCGTCACGTCCTCCGGTGCTGGCAACGCCCCGCGGTCCACCTTCCCATTCGCCGTCAGCGGCAGCGCCTCCAGTACCACCACCACCGTCGGCACCAGGTACTCCGGCAGCTTCCTCCGCAGCCCTTCCTTCACCACGCTGGCGTCCAACCCCGTCCCCACCACGTACCCCACCAG
>NZ_JABUMQ010000224.1:0-18902 GCF_013336645.1 Myxococcus sp. CA039A
GCCTCGTTCCCCTTCTCAGGAGAGTACCCACTTGCCCCAACCCCCTCCGCGCTCGCCGGTTCCGCCGACTGTCCGGACGTCTTCTCCCCCGTCTTCGTCCGCGACCGTCGTGTCTCGGGGCCCCGCGCCGGGCTACGGGCAGCGGAGCGGTCCCTCGGGCGGTGGTCGTCCGGGTGGCCCGGGTGGTCCTGGTGGACGTCCCGGTGGTCCGGGCGGTCCGGGTGGGCGTCCCGGTGGTCCGGGCGGTCCGGGTGGACGTCCCGGTGGTCCGGGCGGTCCGGGTGGGCGTCCCGGTGGTCCGGGCGGTCGTCCGAGCTATCCGTCGTACCAGAGCCAGAGCACGCGTCCCGGCCAGGGGCCGGTGCGTCCCAGCTCCGCTCCTGGAGCGCAGGCCTCCGCGGGTGGCACCGCCGCGCCGCAGGGTCCCACCATCATGGTGGGCGGTGTGCCGCACGCCCAGGTGTCTCCGACGGGCGGTCAGGCGCGTCCCACGGCCACTCAGGCCGTCGTCATCTCGCGCCCGCTCATCCAGGTGCGTCGGGTCACCCCCACGGCCGGCCAGGCGAAGCAGTACCCCATGGCTCCGGGCCGCGCGGGCATCCCCGAGCGCCGTGAGTACAAGGTGGTTCCGGACCATCTGGGCCGGGGCCGCGAACTGGTGGACGTCTCCAAGAACAAGGAGCGTGGCCAGCGCAAGCGCACCAGTGGCGATACGACCAGCGTGTCCAAGCAGGAACTGACGGACATGGTCTGGGGCCGCGTCACCATCCCCATCCGTGGCAAGAAGAAGAAGCCCACGAAGAAGGGCGCCAAGACGCAGATCACCCAGATGGCCGAGGAGAAGAAGGTCATCAAGCTGCAGGAGGGCATTTCGGTGTCCGACCTGGGCCAGCGCATGGGTATCCGCAGCGCGGAGCTCATCAAGAAGCTGATGGCGCAGGGGAAGATGGCCACGGCCAACCAGCTGGTGGACGCCGACACGGCGGAGACCATCGCCAGCGACTACGGCTGGAAGATCGAGCGCGTGGGCTTCGAGGTGGAAGACTACCTGCCCGAGGTGGAGGCCCGTCCCGAGGACGAGCGTCCGCGTCCGCCGGTCGTCACCATCATGGGCCACGTCGACCACGGCAAGACGAGCTTGCTGGACGCCATCCGCAGCGCCAACGTGGCGTCGGGCGAGGCGGGCGGCATCACCCAGCACATCGGCGCGTACAGCATCACCACCGCGCGGGGTGACGTCACCTTCCTGGATACGCCGGGTCACGAGGCCTTCACGTCCATGCGCGCCCGCGGCGCCAACGTGACGGACATCGTGGTGCTGGTGGTGGCCGCCGACGACGGCGTGATGCCGCAGACGGTGGAGGCCATCAAGCACGCGAAGGCGGCGGAAGTCCCCATCGTCGTCGCCATCAACAAGATGGACGTACCCGGCGCCAACCCGGACCGCGTGAAGAAGGACCTGGCCGCCCACGAGCTCGTCCCGGAAGAGTGGGGCGGCGACACCATCATGGTTCCCGTCTCGGCCAAGACGAAGCAGAACCTGGACCTGCTGCTGGAGAACCTGGCGCTGCAGGCCGAGGTCCTCGAGCTCACGTCCAACCCGAACCGCCCGTCGGTCGGCGCCATCATCGAGGCCAAGCTGGACCGCGGCCGTGGCCCGGTCGCCACGGTGCTGGTGCAGGAAGGCACGCTCAAGCTGGGCGACGCCGTCGTCACCGGCTCGCACTACGGCCGAGTCCGCGCGATGAACAACAGCCGCGGCGAGATGGTGAAGGAAGTCAAGCCGGGCTACTGCGCGGAGGTCATCGGCCTGTCCGGTGTTCCCACCGCAGGCGACGCCATCAACGTGGTGGCGGACGAGAAGGCGGCCAAGCAGATCGCCGAGCACCGGAACATGAAGGAGCGGCAGACCGAGCTCGGCAAGGTCAGCCGTGAGTCCCTGGAGCAGTTGTTCGCCAAGACGAAGGCGGGCGGCGGTCCCAAGGAGCTGCGCGTCGTCATCAAGGCGGACGTGCAGGGCTCGGCCGAGGCCGTCAAGCAGGCCGTCCAGAAGCTCTCCACCCACAAGGTCAAGGTGGAGGTCGTCCACTCTGGAGTGGGCGCCATCACCGAGGGCGACGTGATGAGGGCGGCCGCCTCCAAGGGCGTGGTGCTCGGCTTCAACGTCCACCCGGAGTCGGGTGCGGAGGCCGCGGCCAAGGCTCAGGAAGTCAACCTGCAGAGCTACACCATCATCTACGAGCTCATCGACGGGGTGCGCTTGGAGATGGAGGGCCTGCTGGAGCCCATCCGCACGGAGAAGAAGCTGGGCCGCGCGGAGGTCCGCAACACCTTCAACGTTCCTCGCCTGGGCACCATCGCCGGCGCGGCGGTGTTGGATGGTGTGATGAAGCGAGGCGCCATCGTTCGCCTCATCCGCGAGAACAAGCAGCTGTTCGCCGGGAAGATGGCGTCGCTGCGGCGCTTCAAGGACGACGTCAAGGAGGTCGCTCAGGGCTTCGAGTGCGGTATCGGCATCGAGAACTTCAACGACCTCAAGGCCGGCGACATCATCGAGGCCTACGAGATCGAAGAGACCCGGCAGAGCCTCACCTAGTCTTCCGCCGCGTGTCCTCTCGCCCCCGGGAAGGCCCCACCTTCCCGGGGAGGTTTCGCCCTGGGGGCCTCGCGCAGTCGCCAGGTCCCCCGGGGTCGGGGGATTGGCATGTTCGTAGGTGTCGCACGTCTGACCCTCCAGATTCCGGACAGCGGCTCGCTGAAGTCCAAGCGACAGGTGTTGCGCCGGGTGACGGACCGGGTGAAGGCCCGCTTCAACGTTGCCGTGGCCGAGGTGGACGACCAGGACCTCTGGCAGAAGGCCTCGCTTGCCCTCTCGGTGGTGGGCAATGACCGCCGCCACGTGGACGAGCAGTTGGAGAAGGTCATCCACTTCATCGAGGAGATGTACGTGGCCCCGCTGATGGCGCGGGAGACGGAAATCCTCGCCTTTGGAGATCAGCTCTTCGCCGCGGGCAACACCGCGGATTCCAGGGCCCCGCGGTCCGCTCTGGACGACGAAGACGAAGCACCGCTGTCGCCGGAAGCGGCGGCGGCCCAGTCGGAGGCGGCGATCGCTCGCTTCCTGCGGGGCGAGCGGGCCTCCCTGGCGGAGGCCGAGGGGTTGGGTGAGTGGGAGCGCCGTCATGACGGCGACAACGACGGCGACCCCGGTACGGGTCGCCCGTCACCGTCGGGCGGTGGACGGATGACGCTGGACGAGGCGCGGGTTCGAGCCCGCTCCCTGCGCAACCCGCGAGACTGGGAGAAGAAATGACGACGCATTCCCGACCCGAGCGAGTGGGGCAGGAAATCCAGGTGGCCATCGGCGACCTGCTGACCCGGGGCGAGCTGAGAGATCCGCGCATCGGCTACATCACGATTACCGGGGTGAAGGTCTCCCCGGACCTGCGTGTGGCCCGTGTCTTCTATTCGATGATTGGCACGGCCGAGGAGCGCTCGGACACGCAGAAGGGGCTGGAGGCGGCCAAGGGCTTCGTGCGCCGCCACGTCACGTCGGCCGTCAACCTGCGCGTGTCGCCGGAGATCTTCTTCTCGTTCGACGAGTCCGTGGGCGAGGGGGACAAGATCGACCGTCTGCTTCGCGAGGTCCGGAGCAAGGAAGGCTGGTAGTTCCAGCCCCGGGCCCACAATATTGGCGCGACATGGACGGCGTCCTCGTCATCGATAAGCCCTCTGGCCCCACGTCCTTCGACGTGGTGCGACAGGTGCGCTCGCTGTTGAAGATCAAGAAGGTGGGCCACACGGGGACGTTGGACCCCATGGCCACCGGAGTGTTGCCCCTGTGTCTGGGAGAGGCCACCAAGGTGGCTGGCTTCATCACCGAGGGCGACAAGGCCTACGACGCCACGGTGCGCCTGGGGGCGGAGACGGACACCCAGGACGCGCAGGGGCAGGTGACGGCGCGCGCGCCGGTGCCCGTGTTGACGCCCGCACTCCTGGAGGCCTCGCTGTCGCGCTTCCGGGGGAGCTTCGACCAGGTCCCGCCCATGTATTCGGCGGTGAAGGTGGCCGGCAAGCGCCTGTACGAGCTGGCCCGCGCGGGTGAGGAAGTGGAGCGCGCCGCCCGCCACGTGACGGTGTACGAACTGGTGCTGCGGGACTTCTCCGCGGACCGGCTCCATCTGTCCGTGCGCTGCTCCAAGGGCTTCTTCGTGCGCACCCTGGCCTTCGACCTGGGACGGGTGCTCGGCTGCGGGGCACACCTGGAGGCGCTGCGGCGCACGGCCAGCGGGCCGTTCCCCCTGGCTCGCTCGCTGCCGCTGGCGGACGTGCCTGCCCTGCTGAAGGACGGGACGCTGGCCTCACGGCTGGTGCCCATCGCCGAGGCCCTGGTCGACCTGCCCGAGGTGCGGGTAGGGGCCGACGACGCCAAGCGCGTGTCGCACGGCGTGCCGGTGGAGGTTTCTCCCTCCTCGCTGCGCCCAGGGAGGCTGCGCGTGACGGGCCCCGACGGCGCGCTGCTGGCGGTGGCGGAGGGCGTGGGCGGACGGCTGCGGTACCTGCGAGTGCTCGTCTAGGCCCGGCTGCCCCCTGGCTGTGCGTCTTCACACGCTCCACCCCCTGTGAGGCGCACGGGCAGGCGTCCAAGGTTGACCCTGGGTAGGGTGAAGCTTATAAGCCCCCCGCTCGTTAGAAGTGGAGCATGAGACCCGGTCTGTACCCCTCCGCGGACCTGGGCGACTCAAGTGGAATCACTCCGGAGCGGGGTACGAAAGACGAGAATCACATGTCGCTGCATCAGGAGCGCAAGTCGGAGCTGGTGACGAAGTTCAGGACCCACGAGACGGACACCGGGTCCCCTGAAGTGCAGGTGGCGCTGCTGTCCGAGCGCATCAACCAGCTCACCGAGCACTTCAAGACGCACAAGAAGGACCACCACTCCCGCCGCGGTCTGCTGAAGCTGGTCGGTCAGCGTCGCCGGCTTCTGGACTACCTGAAGTCGAAGGACGTCACCCGCTACAAGAAGCTCATCGAGAGCCTCGGCATCCGCAAGTAGGCATCTCGGCAGGACCCGGGGCGCTGGTTCAACCAGCGCCCCGCGCGTTTCAGACGTTGAAGTGGCAGCAGAGAAGCAGTTGAGAAGCGGTGGGTGGTGGCGGGCGAGGGAGTGGTGCCGACGGAGGTTTTGGTTTCCGTTCGGACCGGCTGACACGGTTGTCGGCCGGTGCGATCAGGGATCAAAAGTTCCGAGACATCCCTCCGGCGCTCCGCAAGCGCCCTTCCGCAGTACAGGCTGGCGGTTGCCTGTCATGTGCCTGTTTCGGGCCTTGGCGACCGCTCATACACCCCGAGGGCCCTCCCGGGGTGCCAGGTCCCTTGCGGGCCAGGTGCGTGCGGTGGGGTCCTCGCCCGAAGAATACCGAGGCAAGGACATGCTGAAGAAGAGCGTCAAGATTGGCGAGAGCGAGCTGAGCATCGAAGTGGGTCGTCTGGCCAAGCAGGCGGATGGCTCCGTGGTGGTTCGCTATGGCGACACCATGCTGCTCGTGACGGCGGTGAGCGCGCGGGAGAAGAAGGACATCGACTTCCTGCCGCTGACGGTGGAGTACCAGGAGAAGCTGTACTCGGCGGGCCGCATCCCCGGCAGCTACTTCAAGCGCGAGGGCCGGCTGACGGAGAAGGAGACGCTGGCCTCCCGCGTGGTGGACCGCTCCCTGCGTCCGCTGTTCCCGGAAGGCTACGCGTACGAGACGCAGGTCATCGCCAGCGTCATCTCCGCGGACCCGGAGAACGAGGGCGACGTGCACGGCATCACCGGCGCCTCCGCGGCGCTGTGGGTGTCGGACATCCCGTTCGACGGTCCCCTCGCCGGCATCCGCGTGGGCCGCGTGGGCGGTCAGCTGGTGGCCAACCCCACCGCGAAGCAGCGTGAGCAGAGCGACCTGGACCTGGTCATGGCGGTCAGCCGCAAGGCCATCGTCATGGTGGAAGGCGGCGCGGAAGAGGTGACCGAGGCGGACATGGTCGCCGCGCTGGACTTCGGCTTCCAGGCCGCCCAGCCCGCGCTGGACCTGCAGGACGAGCTGCGCCGCGAGCTGAACAAGACGGTTCGCTCGTTCGACAAGCCGGCCACCGTGGACGAGGGCCTGCGCTCCAAGGTGCGTGAGCTGGCGATGAACGGCATCAAGGCCGGCTACGCCATCAAGGAGAAGGGCGCCCGCTACGAGTCGCTCTCCAAGACGAAGAAGGAGACCATCGCGAAGCTCAAGGAGCAGCTCGCCGAGGCCTACTCCCCGCTGGTGGAGAAGCACGCCAAGCAGGTGGTGGAAGACCTCAAGTACGAGCACATGCGCGAGATGACGGTCAACGGTGGCCGCATCGGCGACCGCGGTCACGACGTGGTCCGCACGATTACGAACGAAGTGGGCGTGCTGCCGCGCACCCACGGCAGCGCGGTCTTCACCCGTGGCGAGACGCAGGCGCTCGTGGTGGCCACGCTGGGCACCAGCGATGACGAGCAGCGGCTGGAGATGCTGGGAGGCATGTCCTTCAAGCGCTTCATGCTGCACTACAACTTCCCCCCGTTCAGCGTGAATGAGACGAAGCCGCTGCGCGGCCCGGGCCGTCGTGAAATCGGCCACGGCGCGCTGGCGGAGCGCGCGCTGCGCAACATGGTGCCCAAGAGCGAGTCCTTCCCGTACACGGTTCGCCTCGTGTCGGACATCCTCGAGTCCAACGGCTCCTCGTCCATGGCCTCCGTGTGCGGTGGCACGCTGGCGCTGATGGACGCGGGTGTCCCCATCACCTCGCCGGTGGCCGGCATCGCCATGGGTCTGGTGAAGGAGGGCGACAAGATCGCCATCCTGTCGGACATCCTCGGTGACGAGGACCACCTGGGCGACATGGACTTCAAGGTGTGCGGCACCAGCAAGGGCATCACGTCCATCCAGATGGACATCAAGATCACCGGCCTCACCACGGAGATCATGAGCCGCGCGCTGGAGCAGGCGCGTCAGGGCCGCATCCACATCCTGGGCGAGATGCTCAAGACGCTGGCGCAGCCCCGCAAGGAAATCAGCCAGTACGCGCCCCGCATCACCACCATCCAGATTCGTCCCGAGTTCATCAAGAACGTCATCGGGCCGGGCGGCAAGGTCATCAAGGACATCATCGCTCGCACGGGCGCGGCGATTAACATCGAGGACTCCGGCCGGGTGGACATCGCCAGCGCGAACGGCGAGGCCGTGAAGGCCGCCATCGCGATGATTCAGGCGCTGACCCGCGAGGCGGAAATCGGGAAGATCTACACGGGCACCGTGCGGAAGATCGCCGAGTTCGGCGCCTTCGTGGAGCTGTTCCCGGGCACCGACGGCCTCATCCACATCTCCGAGCTGTCCGACAAGCGCGTCAAGAGCGTCTCCGACGTGCTGAGGGAGGGCGACGAGGTGCTGGTGAAGGTCGTCAGCATCGACAAGACGGGCAAGATTCGCCTGTCGCGCAAGGAGGCGATGGCGGAGCGCGCGGCGACCCAGCAGCAGGGTGCCGCTGACGCTGTCGCCGCGCAGCCGGCCCCCGAGGCCACCCAGCCCGACGCGAAGGCCTGATTGACGCCTCGCTCCCGGGTCTCCTCACGAGGTCCGGAGTAGCTCCAACGCCCCCTTCCGCCTCCGCGCGGCAGGGGGCGTTTTCGTTTTGGCGGGCGCTGGCTTAGACCTGGAGCTGGGGGCCGTGCGTTGGAGGTGCGAGCCCCGCCTTCTGGAGGCCCCGTTGCCGCCCCGCCCGCCGCCCGCCGGACCCTCGACTTCCACTGGCTTCGTCACCGACGTCTCGCGCCTGCTGGGCGCCTTCCGGTGGGCCTTCATGCCCCTGGGGTTGCTGGCCCTGGTGGCGGTGGGCGTGCACGCGGCGGCGGACACGCTGGATGACCGGCTGGTGGCGGTGGTGGACCGCGTGGACGCGGCCTTCGACGGACTGGTGGGCCGCTACGACGTGACGGCCCCCATGGTGGAGTGGGTGTCGCTGGAGCTGCGCACGCGCATCGCTCGCATCCTGGCCCTGACGTGGGAGCTGGCCGCGGACCTGGTGCTGGCGCTGCCTGCCCTGGGCTACCGCGAGGCGACGGCGGCCGCCGTGAAGCCCGCGGAGTCGTGGCGCGCGGCGCTGGAGGGGCAGGAAGCAAAGCCTTCGTGGCGCGCGCTGTGGCAGCGCTGTCTGCGCCAGCCCACGCCCATGCGCTGGCTGCGCCCCCTGGCCACCGCGGCGGTGGTGGTGGCGGGCGCGTGCACGGTGGCGAAGCTGATGCAAGGCACGGTGTACCTGTCCTGGCGCGAGCTGATGGGGGACCAGGTCGCTGACTGGGGCGCGAGGGGCCTGGCGGTGGGGGCGCTGGTGGGCGTGTTGGCCACGCTCGGGTGGCGCGCGGTGCTGCGCAACCTCCAACACGCGGACGCGGCCTGCGCACAGGAGCGCGGCCGACGGGCCTTCACCCGAGGCCTCCTGGGTTGCGCGGTGGTGGTGCCGCTGGCACTGGCCGCCGTGCTGGACGCCACTCCACTCGTTTCCTTCCTGCGCTGAGGACCGCCATGTTCCCGAGCCGCGCCAGGGGGCTGCTGGACTTCTGCATGGCGGTGCTGTGCGTGTGGACGGCGTACCACCACACGCCCGCGGGCGCGCTGGTGCGCAAGGCCTCCGCCTGGGCCTTCTCCTCGAAGAGCACCGCGCGGCCCCTGCTGGCGTACTACGACGGCATGACGGGCACCTCGCTGGCCGCGCCCATGCTGGCGCCCGAGGTGTCCCTGGTGCGTCCGCTGACGGATGCGGAGTCGCTGGCCTGGGGCACGCACCTGGCAGTGAAGGGCCTGGACGCGCGAGCGCGGGAGCCCTTCGCCGCGCTGGCCCAGGAACTGGGGATTCCCATGGACCGGCTGTTGGACCCGGTGGAAGGGCCCGTCGCCGCGCGCAGGCTTCACGCGGCGCTCGAGGCGGACTTCCCCCGCGAGGAGGCGCGCCTCACGGCCCTCTTCGTCGGCCGCATCCCCGCGCGTTATGCCCAGGAGCGCGTGGTGGCGGAAGGTGGCGCGCCGACGCTGGAGTCACTGAACCGGCAGCTTCCTCCGGGTTTCGAGACGGCCTCGGTGGGCGCGGCGCAGGCGCTGGCGTTGTCCACCGCCTTCGGGCTCGCGTGGCCCGTGTCGGAGAGCGCCCGGGTGACGAGCCCCTTCGGCGAGCGGCACCACCCCGTGCTGGGAATGCGGCGGATGCACACGGGCGTGGACCTCAGCGTGCCCACCGGGACGGCGGTGTCGGCCGTGGCGGAGGGCGTGGTGCGGCGCGCGAGCGAGGACGCGGTGAATGGCCGCGTCCTGGTCCTGGACCATGGCCGTGGCGTGACGACGGCGTACTGCCACAACTCGGAGCTGCTGGTCCGGGTGGGCGAGCGGGTGGAGCGCGGACAGCTCATCGCCCGCTCCGGCAACACCGGGCGCTCCACGGGGCCCCACCTCCACTACCAGCTGGAACTCGCCTCCCGGCCCATGGACCCCCTCAAGTTCCGCGCCTCCGTCCGCGCCGTGTCCGGCGATTCCTCGCGCTGAGGATTCCAGCCAGGGCTCGAAGTCCGGGAGCGTGCCGAGTCTGGGGGCTTGCCGGGCTGTCGTCGCTTTCGCGGACTACCTGTGACGTTGGAGCAGGAACTGGAGACGGTGCAGGGGTGTGGTACATCGGCGCCATGGCCTCGTCCCTCACCGTGCAGGTGCGCCGCGTGCGTGCCCATCCGGAGCCCTTGCCGCTTCCCCGCTACGAGACGGAACTCGCCGCCGGGCTGGATTTGAGAGCGGACATCGAGGGGGAGCGGGTGCTCGCGCCGCTGGCGCGGATGGCGGTTCCCACGGGCCTCGCGCTGGGGCTCCCCCCGGGCTACGAGGGGCAGGTACGACCTCGCTCCGGGCTGGCGCTGCGCCACGGAATCACGCTGCTCAACTCCCCCGGGACGGTGGATGCGGACTACCGGGGGGAGGTGCAGGTCATCCTGGTGAATCTCTCCAGCGAGCCCTTCACCCTGCGTCGGGGCGACCGGGTGGCCCAACTGGTGGTGGCGCCGGTGACGTCCGCCACGCTGGAAGAAGTGGAGGTCCTCGACGCGACGTCGCGGGGGGGGAACGGCTTCGGTTCCACCGGCCGGTAGCGCGAGAGCCGACGGCATCGTTCCTTGATGACAGGGGAGCGTGCAGAATATGAGGCCGGACCGCACCCCCGCTCGCGGTCCTCCTTCGACCGGCCCCTGGAGTCCGACTGCTTTGCTCTGCTACCGCTGCGGCAGCCACGTCCCCGAGACGACCGACACCTGTCCCACCTGCGGGATGAAGTACGACGCGGCCGCGCGACAATCGGCCGGTGTCGTCCGCAAGCGCGGCCTGGAGGGCGCCCCCTACAAGCCAGGGGACGTCGTCGCAGGCCGCTACGCCATCCAGGAGGTGGTGGGCTCCGGCCCCATGGGCTTCGTCTTCCGCGCACAGGACGAGGAGATCGACGTCGAGGTCGCGCTGAAGACGGTCCACCCGCGACTCGTCCAGCAGCCCGAGGAGCGCACCCAGTTCTCGTTCTCCATGCGGGTGGGCAAGAAGCTCAACCACCCGAACCTGCTGCGCGTCTACGAAGAGGGGCTCGACGGTGAGCGGCCCTTCTTCACCATGCAGTTGCTGGAGGGGATGACGCTGCGGCGGATGATGGAGCAGCGCGCCTCGCGCGGGCAGCTCTTCTCGCTGAAGGACGTGGAGCCTCTGCTGGCGCAGATGGCGGCGGCGCTGGACGCGGCCCATCGCTTCGGCCCCCACTCCGACCTCAAGCCGGAGAACGTCATCGTCCTTCCGGACCTGCTGAAGGTGACGGACTACGGGCTCGGCCTCGCCGTGCCGCAGCTTCCCTTCGTCCAGGCGCAGAAGGGGCATCGCGCGGATATCTACGTCGCTCCCGAGTACGTGGCGGGCGGTGAGCTGGACACGCGCATGGACGTGTACTCGCTGGGCGTGGTGATGGGGGAGATGGTCGCGGGCCTCGTGCCCGTCGAGGGCGTGGTGCCCGGGTTGACGTCGCTGCACCCGGACCTGCCCACGTCCTTCGAGGCGCTCTACCGGCGCGCGCTCAACATCAACCCGCTGGCCCGTCCGAAGACGGCGGGTGAGCTGCACGCGGAGTTCGCCAGCATCCTCGCGCGCGCCCCCGCGGCGGTCGCCACGCACGTGCGCGGCGTGCCGCCTCCCGCGGGCTCGGCGCAGGCCGCCGCGGTGCGGATGTCCGCGCGTCCGCCGCCTCCGGTGCCCACGGACATGATGCCGGTGCCCACGGGCATCGTGACCTCGGCGCCGAAGCCTTCCGCGCCCGTCGAGGAGGAGCCGCCTCCGCCCGATGCCACGCAGCCGCTCGACGCGGCGACGCTGGCCGCCATCATCGGCGCGAACCCCGGCGCATCCCAGCACCTCACGGAGCAGGCGCTGCCGTTCATCACCGCGTCCGCCGCGCGGGCCGCCATGGATTCCCCTCAAGGTGGGCGCTCGGCTTCCGAAGCGTCGGCGAAGGGACGGGCTGCCTCGGAATCGTCGCAGGGGGGGCGTTCCTCCAGGGGAGCCTCCGAGCCCGCTCACGGTGGGCGCCTGCCCCCCGAGCCCGCTCGTGCGGGTGGGCCCGCGCCGCGTGCCTCCGGACCGATGCCGGCTGCTCAGCCGCGCGCGGCGCCTCGGGCCCAGGAGTCGGACGCGGGGCAGGAGCCGGCCCCTGCTGTTTCCGGTGCCCGCTCGGCGCGCGCGTTGGAGTCCTCGCCTTCGGCCTCCGGGCCTCGGCCCATGTCGCGGACATTGGATGCTGCGCCCGCGGTGCCGGTGCCGGCCATCCGCACGGCGCGCACACTGGAGTCGCCCGCGGTGTCGGGGGCACGCACGGGGCCTCGCTCGCTCGACTCCCCTCCTTCCATGTCGGGCGCTCGCACGTTGGACTCGCCCATGACCTCGGCGGCGCGCTCGGCGCCTCGCATCGCGCCCACCCACCGGGCCACGCGTCCGTCGAAGTCATCGGCCTCCCGCCGTCGCTCGGCGTTCATCTGGATGGTGGTGTTGACCGTGGGCGGGCTCGCGCTGGGGGCCGGTGGCGGTTACCTGTTGCTGCGCTACCTGCGCTCGGCCCAGCGGACAGCGCCGGTGGTGCCCATGGGAGGGCCGTCCGCCCGCCAGGCGGCACCGGAAGCCAACGCTCCTCCCCTCGTCGCGCTGGCGGGAGGGTGTCCCGATGGCATGCGGGTGGTGAGTGGCGGGTACTTCCGCCGGGGAAAGGCGCGGGACGACGACGAGGGGCAGGTGGAGGAGCCTTTCGAGGAAAGCATCCAGGTGGACTCCTTCTGCATGGACGAGTTCGAGTACTCGAACTCGAACAAGCGGGGAGGGAGTCCTCGGGTGGAGGTGACCTGGGAACAGGCGCGCGGGCTGTGTGAGGCCGCGGAGAAGCGGCTCTGCACGGAAGAGGAGTGGGAGAAGGCATGCAAGGGACCGGGCAACGCGCGCTACGCATACGGCGACGATTACGTTCAAGGCGCGTGCAATACGAAGGTCTCGCTCCAGGAAACGCCTCCCACGGTCGCCCCCTCCGGGACGTTCACGCAATGCGTGTCACGGGGTTATGGCGTGGCGGACCTCTCCGGGAACGTGGCGGAGTGGACGAGCACCCGCGTCCCCAACCGGGGTGTCGTGCAGAAGGGCGGCTCGTTCAACGACTCGCAACTCGCCTCGAGGTGCAGCGCGCGCGCCTTCATCGCTCCAGAGAAGACCGCCCTCTCGGTCGGCTTCCGGTGCTGCGCGAGCGTGAAGCCATGAGCTGGCGGACCCTCGCGCTCCTGCTCCTGCTGGTGCCGGTGGTAGCGGGGGCTCAAGGGGCCGCCCGTCCCCGCGTGGTGGCGGTGAAGTCCGCCAACCTGGCGCCCTATGCCTCCGTCATCGCTGGCTTCGCCGCGGAGGCGCGCGCGGAGGTGCAGGAGATGACGCTGGACGAGAGTCCCGGCGCCGCCGCGCGCATCTTCAAGAAGCTGGCGGCCCAGAAGCCCGCGTTGGTGCTGGCCCTGGGGCCGCTGGCCGCCAACGCCGCGCGCCGCTCCCTGGGTGAGGACATCCCCGTCCTCTTCGCCATGGTGCCGTACTTCGAGAAGTACGGACTGGAAGGCCCCAACGTCACCGGCATTTCGCTCACCAGTGACCTGGGGCCGGAGCTGGAGGCGCTGCTCGCGGTGGCGCCCAAGGCCCGGCGCGTGGGCATGGTGCATGACCCCCGCTTCTCCGCCAGCACCGTGACGCAGGCGCAGACGTCCGCCGCGTCCCGGAGCCTGTCCATCCTCCCGCTGGAGGTGGACTCACCGGGGAAGGTGGAGAAGGTGCTGGAGGGCGCCGCGGGCCGCGTGGACGCGCTGCTGATGGTGGCGGACAAGACGGTGGGCAACGCCGCCGTCGTGCAGCAACTCATCGCCTTCGCGCAGGCGAAGCGGCTGCCGCTCGTGGCGCTCACGCCCAGCCAGGTGAAGGAGGGCGCGTCCCTCGCGCTGTCCCCCAGCCCCATGGCCATTGGCCTGCAAGCAGGGCGGCTGGCCAATCGCATCATCCACGAGAAGATTGACCCGGGGGCGCTGGCGGTGGCGCAGCCAGAGGGGTTGGACCTGTCCATCAATCTCACCACCGCCCGGAAGTTGGGTCCGTCCTCCGAGTCCGTGCTGGAGCTGCTCCGGTTCGCGGCGCGGAAGGACTTTGCCGTGAAGGTCTACGAGTGATTCCGCGATACAGCCGACAGGAGATGTCCAACCTCTGGAACGACGTGGCCCGCTTGCGCCGGTGGCGCGATGTGGAACTCGCCGCGCTGGAGGGCATGGTGGAGGCGGGGCTGGCCCCGCGTGAGGCGCTGGAGGACTGCCTCCAGAAAGCCGGAGACTTCACGCCCGCGGATGCCGCGCGCATCGACGAAATCGAGCGCACCACCAAGCACGACGTCATCGCGTTCCTCACCTTCATGGAGGAGCGGGTGGGCCCCAGCGCCCGCTGGCTGCACCTGGGAATGACGTCCTCGGACGTGCTGGACACGTCCCTGGCGATGACGCTGCGCGACGCCGTGGACCTCATCCTCCAGGACATGGAGCGGGTGATGGCGGCGGTGGAGAAGCGCGCCTTCGAGCACAAGCACACGCTCCAGATGGGCCGCAGCCATGGCATCCACGCGGAGCCGGTGACGTTCGGCCACAAGCTGGCCATCTGGTACGACGAGCTTCGCCGCGCCCGCACGCGCCTGCTGCACGCGCGGGAGACCATCGCCACGGGCAAGATTTCCGGCGCGGTGGGCACGTTCGCGCACCTGCCTCCGGCCGTGGAGGAGCACGTCTGCAAGAAGCTGGGCCTCAAGGCCGCGCCCGCCTCCAGCCAGGTGGTGCAGCGTGACAGGCACGCCGAGTACTTCACGGCGCTGGCGCTGTTGGGCTCCAGCATCGAGAAGTTCGCCGTGGAGATTCGCCACCTGCAGCGCACCGAGGTGCGCGAGGCGGAGGAGCCCTTCACCGCTGGACAGAAGGGCTCCAGCGCGATGCCGCACAAGCGCAACCCCATCCTGTCGGAGAACCTCACGGGACTGGCGCGCCTGTTGCGCGGCTACGCGGTGAGCGCCATGGAGGACGTGGCGCTCTGGCACGAGCGGGACATCTCCCACTCCTCCGTGGAGCGCGTCATCGGCCCGGACGCCACCATCCTCGCGGACTTCATGCTGGTGCGCTTCGCCCGGCTGATGGAGGACCTGCGCGTCTACCCGGAGCAGATGAAGAAGAACCTGGAGCTGCTCGGCGGCGTGGTGAACTCGCAGCGGCTCCTGCTGGAGCTGGCGCGCAAGGGCATGGACCGGCAGGCCGCCTACGTCATCGTCCAGCGCAACGCGATGAAGCTCTACGAGGAGGGCGTGGACTTCCGGCAGGCGCTGCTCGCGGACGAGGACCTGCGCAAGATGATGACGCCCGAGGAGATCAACGACTGCTTCTCCCCGGGCTACCACACGCGGCACATGGACGACGTCTTCCGCCGCGTCTTCGGCCGGAGCGAGTAGCTCACGGCCGTCCCGCAGGCTCGCTGGGAGGGCTACTTCAGGTAGCCCTTCTGGCGCAGGTTCCGTTCGATTCGCGCGTGCACGTCGCCCGGTTCGAGCGCGAGCGTCGTCCCCGTAATCTGCTCGAAGGCCGCCACGTACTTGGTGGCCAGCTCCACTCGGACGTCATCGGGGATGGGCGGAGGCGTGCCCTGACCGGAGAAGTTCCGCTCGCGGATGAGCCACTGGCGGATGTTCTCCTTGTCGAGCATGCGCTGGTCCTCGCCCTTGGCGAAGCGGGCCTCGTACTCGTCCGCCACCCAGTAGCGGCTGGAGTCCGGGGTGTGCATCTCGTCGATGACGTAGAGGTCGTCGCCCACCTTGCCGAACTCGTACTTGGTATCGACGAGGATGAGGCCGCGCGTGCGCGCCCACTTCTGCCCTTCCGCGAACAGTCCGCGCGCCGCCTCGGTGATGCGTGCCCAGTCGCGAGCGCTGGCCAGGCCTCGCGCGAGGATTTCCTTCTCCGAGATGGGCTCGTCGTGCAGCCCGTACTCCGCCTTGGTGGACGGGGTGATGATGGGCTCGGGGAAGGCCGCGTCCTTGCGCATGCCGGTGGGGAAGGGCAGGCCGTAGGCGGTGTGCGTGCCCTTCTCGTAGTCGCGCCACAGGCTGCCGGTGAGGTAGCCGCGGATGACGACTTCCACCGTGAAGGGCTGGCAGGCGCGCGCCACGGTGACGTTGGCGTCCGGCACGTCGAGCACGTGGTTGGGGCAGATGTGCTTCGTGCGCTCGAACCAGAAGGCCGCGAGCCGGTTGAGCACCTCGCCCTTGAAGGGGATGGTGGTCAGCACGTGGTCGAACGCGGAGAGCCGGTCCGTCGTCACCAGGACGAGCGTGTCGCCGCTCCGGTACGTGTCGCGGACCTTGCCGCGGTAGTGCTGGCCGAGCCCCGGCAGATTCGTCTGCTGGAGCGTGTGGGGGAGCTGAGCGTGAAGAGCGGAGGTATTCACTGGCGCCTCGCGGCCCGCCCCTCTGGAAAGTGGGGCACGGCGAGAGAAGGGTGGGCCTGTTGCTGAGGCGCGGGACTCTACTGGAGCGTGGCCGGCATGGAAGCAGGACCGTAGGCCGCCGCCAGGTAGAGGAACGCCGGGTTGACGCGCAGGATGCCGTCCACGTAGGCGACCGCATAAGGCGCCCCGGACGCCCGGTCCACCTGGACCGCGCTCTCCGGATGGATGCCCCAGTGCGCGAGCAGCGTGCGGGCCACCAGCTCCGCGGCTTCTCGCTCGGACAGTCCCTGCAGGCTCTCCCGCCGGTCTTCCGGCCAACGCTCGGCCGCACGGGCTTCCAACACCAGCTCGATGCCCTTGCCCGCGTCCGGCGCCTGGAACAGGTCCATGCGCGAATCGAAGCCTGGCGCGGCGAGCAACTCACCGTGCTGGCTGATGGGGAAGAGCACCAGCGCTTGCGCCGCCTGCCCGGCCTCCAGGTCCGACTGACGGGCCACCTCGCGGAACATCTCGAGGCGCGTCGCGGGGGACTCGAACTCCAGGAACTCTGGCGGATGCGACAGCGCCTGACGGGCACTCATGGTCGCGCGCACGGGCGTGCCCGCACCGCCACAAGCGGTGAGCACGGAGACGAGCGAGAGGAGCAACCCAGGGAGCCAGCGACGCATACGGGCGGGAATATACCGATCTGCTTCAGGATCAACCAGTGAAACTCGGAGGCATGCGTCCTGAGGAGCATCTCGCCTCTGTCCCGCACCTGACACACTCACAGACACCCTGGATGCGGAGGTCCGCGTCATGGCCCTCTGGTCCTTTTGGACCCGGCCACGTGCTCGGCTCGCGGCGCGGAGCGGCTCGACGTGAAGGGTGACGCAGTGTTGGCGGGCATGGCCGTGACGGAAGGCTCGGCCCGAGGGCTGCGTGTACGTGGCTGGCACCCCATCTCGCACCTGACTCCACGGGCTGGAGCGGACGGTGATGCGGGCGAGCGCGGACCCGAGGCGAGGCGGAGCGGTGGCTCACGGCCTTCAAGCGGTGGGTCGCGCGGTGGCGCGGGGCACCTCTCCCTGAGGATTCAGTCAGGGAAGAGAAGACCCCGGCGCCGCTGCGAGTACGACGGCGGGGACTTAAGCCGCGTCCTTCTTGTACGTCTCGCCGTGGTGCTTCTCGCACAGGCCGGCCTTGAACGTCTTGATGCGGCAACCGTCCTTGGAGCAGGTGCGGTAGCGCGAGTGGGGCAGGTCGCCCTGGCGCCACTGCTTGAAGTGGAAGAAGCAGTAGCTCTTGGCGCGGTAGGGGCGCTTGCAGCCCTCCACGGTGCAAGCCTTCTTGCCACTGCCCTTGGCGGTGCGGGGCCAGTGGGTGAGCTTCTTCTGGGTCGTCGGGGTGGCCTCGGCCATTGTGGAACCTCTCCTGCGAAACGATGCGGGTACCTCGGCGCCACGAGCACGTGGACCATCCGCCGGGTACGAAAAAGGCGCACTGTCTAGCGCCCATGCCACCCGAACGCAAGGAGACGCCGGAAGACCGGTGTCCGCGCGGGTGTCAAGGCGCCGGAGCGCCGTCCTCGGAACCCGGGGCGTTCGGCTCGACTTCCGGGGCCGTGGGAGGGAGCGTCTTTGCTCGGGGAACGGGCGACAGCAGGTCGTCCAGTACGGACTGCGCCCGGGTGGGCCGCCGCCCCTGCCGTCGGGAGGCCAGGGTGGGCGCGGGGGGCTGCTCGCTCGGCATCTCCTCCAGGCGGACCTTGAGCCGCATCGGCTTGCCCAGCCGGTGGATGCGCAGCCGCACGTCATGGCCCACGCCCCGGGCGGCCACCTGCCAGCGCAGGGTGTGAGCGCGCCGCACGCGCCGCGTGTCGAGCCCGATGATGACGTCGCCGTGGAGCAGGCCCGCGCGCTCGCCCGGACCGCCCTCCACCACCTCCGTCACCACCACGCCCTGGCCCTGGCCCAGGTTGAAGGCCTCGGCGACCTCGGGCGAGTAGTCCTGCACGCTGATGCCCAGCCAGCCCCGGCGCACGCGCCCGTGGGCCCGCAGCTGCGGAATCACCGTCTTGGCGATGTCGATGGGGATGGCGAAGCCGATGCCCTGGCCCGCCACGTTGACGGCGTTGGCCACCGCCACCACGTCGCCGTGCAAGTCGAGCACGGGGCCCCCCGAGTTGCCCGGGTTGATGGAGGCGTCCATCTGCATGTAGTCGAAGTCGCCGTCGCGCCCGTTGGGCGTCACGTCCGTGCGACCCATGAAGCTGACCACGCCCACCGTCACGGAGTGGGAGAGGCCGAACGGGTTGCCGATGACGACAATCCAATCCGCCGAGCGCACGTGCGACGCGGACGCAAGCCGCAGCACGGGCAGCTTGCGCGGGGCGTCGATTTTCAGGAGCGCGCAGTCGGTGCGGGAGTCCTCGCCCACCACCTGCGCGACGTACTCCTCGACGTAGCCGCGCGGGTGCATCACCGAGATGACGACCTCCGACGCGCCCTCCACCACGTGAGCGCTGGTGAGGATGTAGCCGTCGGCGTGGATGATGAAGCCGGAGCCAATGCCCTTCTGGGGCTCCTCGCCCGACACCGACGCTTCGTCAGTCAGTTGTCGGGTGGTGATGGAGACCACCGACGGCATCGCCTTGCGAGCCACGTCACTCAGCGTGGCCCGCTGGTTGTCCAGCGAACGGTTCTGGGCTTCGAGCCACAGACGTCCGCGCCCGCGCCCGGCGGCCTGCGCTGGGGTCGCCAGCGCGCACACCAGCGCGGTGAGGATGACGACACTCTTGATGAAAGGCGCCCTGCCCATGCC
>NZ_JABUMQ010000225.1:0-18877 GCF_013336645.1 Myxococcus sp. CA039A
CCCCTGTCCCCGCCCTCGCGTCGGGACGTGCTCACCGCGGGGCTCGGCGCCGCGCTGCTCCCGGGCCAGACTCGGGCCGCGAAACCCGCTCCCACCGTGAAGACCCCCATGCTCACCCGTCCCATCCCCAAGTCGGGCGAGGCCCTGCCCGTCATCGGCCTCGGCACCTGGCAGACCTTCGACGTGGGGACCTCCGCCGCCGAGCGCGCGCCCTTGAAGCAGGTGCTCCAGCACTTCCTCGACTCAGGGGCGCGGCTCATCGACTCCTCGCCCATGTACGGCCGGGCGGAGCGCGTCGTGGGGGACGTGCTCGCCTCGCTCGCGGACGCGCCCAAACCCTTCCTCGCCACGAAGGTCTGGACGACGGGCCGCGATGCGGGCCTCGCCCAACTGGAGACCTCCGTGAAGGACATGGGGCGAGGGCACATGGACCTCTTCCAGGTCCACAACCTCGTCGACTGGCGCACCCATCTGCCCGTGCTGCGCGAGTGGAAGGCGCAAGGCCGCGTGCGCTACGTCGGCATCACCCACTACGCCCGAAGCGCCTTCGATGACCTGGAGCGCCTCTTGCGTGAGCAGACCCTGGACTTCATCCAGCTGCCCTACTCACTCGCCGAGCGCGACGCGGAGAAGCGCCTGCTCCCCGCCGCCGCCGAGCACGGCGTGGCGGTGCTCGTCATGCAGCCCTTCGCCACGGGGCAGCTCCTCCGACAGGTGAAGGGCCGCGCGCTGCCGGCGTGGGCCGCGGACTTCGACTGCGCGAGCTGGGCGCAGTTCTTCCTGAAGTTCATCCTCGGCCACCCCGCCGTGCACTGCCCGCTGCCCGCCACGAGCAACCCCGAGCACGTCGCCGACAACGTCCGCGCTGGCTTCGGACGCCTGCCCGACGCGAAGACACGCGAGCGCATGGCGCGCGTGCTGGACTCCTGAAACTTCGCGCGCTCGAAGGCCCGCGTGACGCGGGCTACAGCTCCGGGTCCGGCGTGAACTGGACCTCGGCGGTGGCGGACAACACCACGCCGGTGCCGGGCTCTCCCGCGTCGTCATCGCGGCCCACCTCGAGCACCTCGTCCTTCGCGTCCCACTGGCCCAGGTAGTACGAGCCGCCGGCCACCATGCACGCGCGGCCCTCCGACACCACCACCTCCACGACCTCCTGCTTGTCGCTGGTGGCCCTGAGCAGCGTCCACTTCTTGCCGTCCCCGCGGAACTCGTCGACGACCTCCTGGAGCTCCGCGTCGCTCGGCGCGCCGCCCTCCAGGGTCTGCCGCTCCCACCGGCGCCCATCCTTCTGCGGCTGCCGCCCCTTCCAGGCGCGCCCCAGCTCCAGCAACTTCTCCTCCGCCGCGTCCTGCAGCCCGTGCATCTCCTCGGGCAGCTCGATTTCCTCCAGTGCCAGGAGGGCTGTCTCAATCTGCAGCGCCTTCAGGCACCACTCGTTCCACGCGGTCTTCAGCATCGTCGCACTCGCTTTCCATCCCCAGGTTCCCCACTCACGTGGAGCCCCAGGTCTCCCCTCCACCAGGGAGGCCCTCGCCACCTACCACACCGCCCGCCTGCCCAGGCGCCATCCGACCGGCCGTCCCATGCTCGCTCCCCTCCACCCTGCCTACCTTTCCAACTCAGGAGGAGCGCATGAGCACCAAGAAGAAGGAGCAAGGCACCCGCGACGCCGTCGAACATCTGGGAGACCTCATCCACGGCATCAAGGTCGCGATGATGACCACGGTGGAGAGCGACGGGAGCCTGCACAGCAGGCCGATGTGGACCCAGGACCATGACTTCGACGGAGAACTCTGGTTCTTCACCCGAGAGCACTCCCACAAGGTCGACGAGGTGGAGCAGGACCACCACGTCAACGTCTCCTTCGCCGACCCCACCCGCGAACGCTACGTGTCCGTCAGCGGTCGCTGTCAGTTGGTGAAGGACGCCCGCAAGGTCCGGGAGCTGTGGAGCCCCGCTCTCAAGGCGTGGTTCCCCCAGGGCGTGGATGATCCAGAGCTCGCGCTTCTGTGCGTGCGCGTGGAGCGCGCCGAGTACTGGGACGCTCCCTCCAGCCGCATGGTGCAACTGGCCGGCATGCTCAAGGCCGTCCTGTCCGGGAAGCCCTACGCCCCTGGCGACCACCAGGCCCTGGAGCTGAACGGCGGCGGCGGCACGGGCCCCCACTGACGTCCCTCCCCGGGCCCACCCTCCCCTCTCTTTACGGGAAGTGGCGGGTGGGCCCTGCCTGCCTCGACTTGGGGTTGCGCCGGAAGCGCCTGGGCGCCATGACTGGCCCGTCCCACACCCCTCGAAGGCACACACGCAGCAATACACCCCCATACACCGTAGCCAGCGGGTCGGAAACGACTCCGACCTACCCGTCATGCCCATGTACGGTCGGGCAGGTGTCACTTTTCTCACGACCTGGTGTTTCTCTGACAGGCGCGTTCGGCTCGTCTTGTACCTGGGGCTGGGGTGATCCATCAGTCCGCCCCATGGCGTGCTAACCAGCCGCCCCACATGACGTTGAAGTCACGAACGCTTTAGAGTATCAACCATCCGCATTCGAGATTTTCCGCATACCCCACGGCATCAGGTCGGTGCGCAGCGGCGAATCCGAAGAAGACTCACCACAGGGCGTCAAAACCGCCTTTCGAAGGAATCCACGATGGAGAACAAGAAGTCGGTCTCGAAGCCCGAGGGCAAGCTGGCGGTGCTCATCCCCGGCCTGGGCGCGGTGTCCACGACGCTGATGGCGGGTGTGGAGCTGGCGCGGCAGGGCAAGGGCGCACCCATCGGGTCCCTGACGCAGATGGGGACCGCGCGCCTGGGCAAGCGGACGGACGGGCGCACCGTGAAGCTGGGTGAGCTGGTGCCCCTGACGGGACTGAACGACGTGGTCTTCGGCGCCTGGGACATCATCAGCGAGGACGCGTACCAGGTCGCGGTGCGCTCCGGCGTGCTGCACGACAAGCACCTGGAGCAGGTGAAGCCCTTCCTCCAGGGCATCAAGCCCAAGAAGGGCGTGCACGACGCCGAGTTCGTCCGCCGCATCGAGGCCAACCACGCCAAGGCCACCAAGACGCACCGCGAGAGCATTGAAGCGCTGCGCCAGGACATCCGCGACTTCAAGAAGGAGCTCAACGCCAAGCGCGCCGTCATGGTGGTGTGCAGCAGCGTGGAGACCTTCCGTCCCCTGCCGGAGTCCTTCAAGACGCTGGCCGCCTTCGAGAAGGCGCTGGACGAGAACAGCACGGACATCAACCCCACCGCGCTCTACACGTACGCCGCCATCAAGGAAGGCGTGCCGTTCGCCAACGCGACGCCCAACGCGAGCGTGGACACGCCCGCGCTGCAGGAGCTGGCGAAGCTGGAGGGCATCCCCGTCGCGGGCCGTGACCTCAAGAGCGGCCAGACGATGATGAAGACGGTCATCGCCCCCGCGCTCAAGGCCCGCATGCTCGGCCTCGAGGGGTGGTTCTCCACCAACATCCTCGGCAACCGCGATGGCGAGGTGCTCGACGACCCCGCGGCCTTCAAGGCCAAGGAAGTCACCAAGTCGAGCGTGCTGGACACCATCCTGCAGCCGGACCTGTACCCCGAGCTGTACAGCAAGTACTCGCACAAGGTGTCCATCCACTACTACCCGCCCCGCGGCGACGCGAAGGAGGGTTGGGACAACATCGACATCACCGGGTGGCTCGGCTATCCGATGCAGATCAAGGTCAACTTCCTCTGCCGCGACTCCATCCTGGCGGCGCCGCTGGTGCTGGACATCGCGCTGTTCCTGGACCTGGCCAAGCGGCTGGAGTGGCGCGGCATCCAGGAGTGGATGTCCTTCTACTTCAAGAGCCCCATGGCGCAGCCCGGCCTGCCCGTCGAGCATGACCTGTTCATCCAGCTCACCAAGCTGAAGAACACCCTGCGCGTCGTGGCGGGCGAAGAGCCCATCACCCACCTCGGACTCGACTACTACGGGGATGACCTCCCGCTCGCTCGCTAAGAGTCCGGCCTTCACGTGGCTCGTCACCCTGCTGGGTGTGGGCCACTTGATGCTCGTGACGGCCACCGGTCGGCTCCGGTGGGACCACGTCGTCGCGGACGTGCTGCTGGTGGGGGTGGCCTGGGCGGGCCCCCGCACGCGGCGCTTCCTCTTCGGCGGGTTCCCGCTATGGCTGACCGGCATGCTGATGGACAGCCAGGGACTCTGGCTGTTCCTTCGGGGCGGCATCCACACGGGTGACTTGTGGGACTGGGAGCGCCAGTGGTTCCCCGCCCCCGGGGGTGTCAACTGGCCCCTGTGGTGGAGCACCCGCTCGCACGCCGTGTTGGACCTGCTGTGCGGCTTCGCCTACGCGGCCTACCTTTACGAAGTCTTCTTGATGGCCATCTTCTTCTTCGTGAAGAAGGACGCGCGCTTCGAGAAGCTGTGCTGGGCCTTCCTGCTTGTGAACGCCCTGGGCATGGTCACCTACCTGCTCTATCCGGCGGCTCCGCCCTGGTACATCCTTCAGTACGGCCCGGGCCCGGCGAACCTCGCCGCACTGCCCAGTCCCGCGGGCACGGCGCGCTTCGACGCACTGTTGGGCATCAACTACTTCGCCGGCTTCTACGCCCGCAATCCCAACGTCTTCGGGGCCATGCCCTCGTTGCACGCCTCCTATCCCTTCATGGTGATGCTCTTCGTCTGGCGGGATGGCCCGAAGTGGCGTCTGGCCACGGGGGCGTTCGCCTTGCTGGTTGGTTTCTCCGCTGTCTATCTGACGCACCACTACATCCTGGATGTGCTCGCGGGCCTCGTGTTCGCGCTCGCCGCCTTCCTGGCGGTGGAGCTGGCCTTTTCGCGCAAGAGCGCACCCATGACCGTCACGCTGCCGCTGACTCCTGGAGGGGACACCCGTGCTTGAGAACGTGGTCGCCTGGTTGACCGGAAACCTGTCCCCCTCGGCTCGCATCTGGACCGCGTTGGGTCCGGCCATCCTCGCCTGTGTGTACTTCCTGGGAGGCCTGCTCATCTTCTGTATCCGCGTGGCCTTCAAGGGCGTGCCTCGCGACGAGGAGACGCTCAAGCGGGGCAACGCCGGGTTCGTCGGCTACTTCCTCCGGCACTACTTCTTCTGGGTCATCCAGCCGTTGTGGGCGCTGATTCTGCGCTCGGGCCTTCCGGCCAACGCGCTGTCCATGCTGTCGGGCCTGCTCGGCATCTCCTCCGGCGTGGCGGTGGCGGCGGGCCGCTTCGCGCTGGGCGGCTGGCTGTTCCTGGGCGCGGGCATCCTGGACGTCATGGACGGGCGCATCGCCCGTACACGCAAGGAGGCCAACCCCGCGGGCGCGGCGCTGGACTCGGTGCTCGACAGGTACGTGGACTCGGCCATGTTGATGGGCCTTGCCTGGTACTACCGGGACACCTGGGTGCTGCTGCCGGCGCTGGGTGCGCTGCTGGGTTCGTCGCTGGTGCCGTATGTCCGCGCCAAGGGCGAGGGCCTGGGCGTCAACGTGCGTGACGGCGCGATGCAGCGGCTGGAGCGGGTGCTCTTCCTGGGCGCGGGCACGGCGCTGTCGCCGATTCTGGAGGCCGTGTTCTGGCCCCAGGAGAAGCACCCCATGCACTGGATGGCGGTGGTGGGGCTCGTCTTCGTCGCCATCATGAGCAACCTGACGGCCATCTCCCGCTTCCGGAATCTGGTGAAGGCGCTGGCGCCCAAGCGGCAGGAGGCGCGTTCGGAGAAGGCGATTGTCGGCCTCAACGCGGCGGCGGGCGCGGTGGCCACGGTGGCGGACTTCGCGGTGGTGCTGGCGCTGGTGGAGTGGGCGGGGCTGTTGCCCGCGTGGGCCACGGTGCTGGGCGCGCTGTTGGGCGCGGTGGTGAACTACTCCATCAACCGCGTGTTCACCTTCCGCAGCACGGCGGCGGTGGGCCGGCAGATGATGCGCTACGCGGTGGTGAGCGGGACAAGCGCGCTGCTCAACGCGGGCGGCGTGGCGCTGCTGACGCTGCATCCGCAACTGGCCTACACGCTGGGCTGGTGGCTGGTGCGCGGCGTGGTGTACTTCGCGTGGAACCTGCCGCTGCAGCGCGACTACGTCTTCAACGACACGACGTCGCCGGACGCGCTGCTGGAGCAGCGCCCCCATGCGGCGTGAGGCGCGGCTCCGGGTCCTGGGTCTCCTCTTGTCGCTCGCGCTGCCCACCGTGGCGGCGGGAGCGACGCTGGAGCCCTCGGCCTCCCCGAGCGACACGTACGGGGAGAGCTTCACCTTCATCGGGGACCTGGAGGACAGCACCTTCGTGCTGGTGCAGTTGCAGGTGACGAACATCGGTCCGGGCTCGCGCACGGGCATCTGCCGCGCGACGGTGCTGCGGCCGGGCCAGCGCGCGTGGACGGCGCAGAAGAAGGTGGGCTCGCGCGAGTGGGGCTACGACGCGGCCACCGGCACGCTGCGCGTGGGCACGTGCTCGGCGCGTTCGGCGGAGGGCGTGACGCGGGTGGAAGCGCCGCTGGACGGTGGGCGGGTGGTGCTGGAATACGCGGCGCCCATGGCACCCCGCTCGCCGGAAGGCTCGGAAGTGGAAGTGGGCAACGCGCGCTACCGGCACGAGATGATGCTGGCCTTCAGCCCACTGAAGGCGAAGGTGCAGCCGCCCAAGAGCGCGGAGCTGGAGCAGGCCGGTGGCGGCTACGCGGACCACACGCGCTCCACCATTGCTCCGGCGAAGCTGGCCAGGCGCTGGGTGCGCTTCCGGGCCCTGCGCGAGGGCGGGGAGCGGATGGTGTTGCTGGGGCGCGAGGGGCAGGACGGTGAGTTCGGTCCGGTGTACTCGTGGACGGAGGGTGGCACGCCGACCCAGCTGGAGTCCTTCACGCTCAGCCGCGAGGGCACGAAGGAGCGGAGCGTCTGGACGGTGGATGTCTTCGGCGGCGACGGGGCGAAGGTGATGGTGCTGCGCTCCACGTCGCTGTTGCAGCGCAGCGCGCCCGTGGAAGAGCTGGGCGTGCTGGGTGGGCTCATCAAGCCCGTGGTGGGCGCTCCCGTGACGTACCTGCACCGGGCGGTGTTGGAGCGCGCGGGGAAGGCGCCGGTGACGGGGTTGATGGAAGTGTCGCTCGAGGGAGACCCGTGAGCGTTTCGTTGTTGCGGGACGTGCACCATGTGCCCGGCGTGCGAGGCTGGGTGCGCAAGCAGGTGCTGCGCTCGGTGGCGCGCTGCGTGGAGTGGACCACGAAGCTGCCGGGGCGCGGCCTCAACGTGTCGCACGTGAGCGACTGGTTGCACGTGGGTGGCTCGGTGCCGCCGTCGCGCTACGCGGAGCTGAAGGCGCGAGGAATCACCGCGGTGATTGATTTGCGCGCCGAGAGTGTCGACGACGCGAAGGCGCTGGAAGCGCTGGGCATCGAGTTGTTGAACCTGCCGGTGACGGACCGCTATCCGCCGTCGGTGGAGCAGCTCCTGCAAGGTGTCGAGTGGGCATTGCCCCGGCTGGAGCGGGGTGGGCACCTCTATGCGCACTGCGAGCACGGTGTGGGGCGGGGCCCGTTGATGGGGTTGGCGGTGATGGTGGCGCGCGGCTGGGAGGCTCCGGCGGCGTACCGCGCGCTGCGACAGGCCCGGTGGCAGTGCACGCTCAATGACCGGCAGTTGGGCGGCCTCGCGGACTTCGTCACCGCGTGGGCGGCACGGCGCGCGGAACGAGCGGCCTAGCGTCCTCGGCTGGACGGTTCAGTCCGGCACGGTTTCGCTCTGGAACCTGGGGTTCCTACCCTGGCGTCCCGGAGACGCCAAGGAATGCTGGAGCTCTTCACCGATGACGTGCGCCGCAATCCCTTTCCCCTCTACGCGAAGTTGCGCGCGGACTCGCCGCTGTTGCACGAGCCACGGGAGGACCTGTGGATTCTCTTCGACTACGACAGCGTGAAGTGGGCGCTGCAGGACCATGACGCGTTCAGCTCCGTCGTCACGACGGAGACGGGGACGACGCCGGACTGGCTGCTGTTCTCGGACCCGCCCCGGCACACGAAGCTGCGCGGCATCATCATGCGGGCCTTCACGCCGCGCTCCATCGCCAACCTGGAGCCGCACGTGCGGGAGCTGTCCCGGGAGCTGCTGGATGTGACGGTGGAGCGTGGGGAGCTGGATTTGGTGGCGGACTACTCCAGCCTGCTGCCGGCGATGGTCATCGCGAAGATGATTGGGATTCCCGTCGAGGACCGGGCGCGGTTCCTGCGGTGGGGGGACATCATCATGAAGCTCAGCTACACCATCGCGGGTGGGGACGAGTCGAAGCGGGCGATGGAGGAGAACGCGGCGGCGCGGGACGAGATGCGGACCTATCTGGCGGGCATCCTGGATGAACGCAGGAGGGCGCCGCGGGATGACCTGCTGACCCGGCTGGTCGAGGCGGAGGTGGATGGGGAGCGGCTGGACGCGAAGGAGCTTCTGGGGTTCTTCCAGTTGCTCCTGGCGGCGGGGACGGAGACGACGACCAACCTCATCAACAACGCGCTGCTGTGTTTCATGGAGTCCCCGGACCAGTTGGCGCGACTGAAGGCGGAGCCGGGGTTGTTGCCCCTGGCCATCGAGGAGGTGCTGCGGTTCCGGTCTCCGGCGCAGTCGATGTTCCGCTCGACGAAGCGTGCGGTGGAGCTACACGGGCGGGTGATTCCGGAGGGGAAGTTCGTGCTGCCGATGATTGGCTCCGCGAATCGGGACCCGAAGCAGTTCCGTGAGCCGGAGCGGTTCGATATTGGCAGGGACCCCAATCCGCACCTCGCCTTCGGGCACGGCATCCACTTCTGCCTGGGTGCGGCGCTCTCCCGCATGGAGGCGCGGGTGGCGCTCACGGACCTTTTGGAGCGGCTGCGCGACTTCCGGCTCGCGAGCGACGAGCCCTGGCAGCCGCGTCAGGCGCTCCATGTCCACGGCCCCACGCACCTGCCACTGCGCTTCGAGCCTGGCGCACGGAGCTGACTTCGTCCCATCCCGCGAGTTTGGAAGAAGATGGGGAGGCCGACCCAAACTCGACATGGAGGATGGATGCGCGCTCCACCTGCCTGGCATCTGAGCCTGTGGTGTTGTGTCCTGGTCCTGCTTCAACTGGGCTGTGGTGCCGCCACCGTCAACCTTCGCGACTGGGGCAGCCTCCATGTCACGGCAGACGACGGTACCACCGGGGCCTTCCTGCCAGACGACATGCAGGTGGACACGGGCCAAGCCGAGAGCGAACGGCCAGATTCATACTGCGCTTCGCGGACCGACACCTCCTGCGAGAACGCGGGGATGAGGCCACCGCTTCGTCGGGGGCCTGGAGCACGCCAGTGGCGACGCGCGCCCTTGCTCACCCCGACGCCGACACCACAGCAGAGCCAGCTCCAGGCACACCGGCTGGCGAACCATCAAGTCGTCCAGCAGGCTCGTCAGCGCTATGCCCAGCGTCTCAAGGAAGCTCAGGCACGCTATCCGAGCAGCACGGGCTTCCAGGAACATCACCTGATACCGATGTACCTGGGCGGTGCTAAATCAGGCGCGACCTATCGACTGCCAACCGCCTACCACAAGGCCATCACCCAGGCGTTTCGAGAGCGCTGGGCCTATGGCCAGGAGCGGCCTCCTCCAGAGAAACTTCAACTCCTCCTGGTCCAGGTCTACTCCCAGTATCCCATCCCGCAGCTCATCGGACTCCAGCCCTGACCATGCGCGAAACCATCGAACTCCGTGTCGAGGAAACGGAAGCATGGCGACTCTTTCACGAAGACGAGGGCGTTGTGCTTCCGAGTGGCACGGTGCGCAAGGTCACTCTCCCCACCGACGATGGCCGCGTGTCGCGCGTCAGGGAGATTGACCGCGCCCTGCGTCAGCAAGGCCAGATGTTCTTCGCGGGCTGGCGCATCCTTCGCCACTACTCCGTGGGAGAACTGAAGTCCGCCGAGTTGCTCAAGCTGGGACTGGAGGCCGTCTTCGAGCCGGCTGGAGAGGCGTGTGGCACCGCATACGATGAATCCACCGCGTGCACGCTGTGTGGAGCGGGCGCGCGGCAGGTCTCCGACTTGAGCCTGGACGTGCGCCGGATTCCCCAGCGCGTGGACCTCGCTCGAACCATCTCCCACGAATGGGTCATCTCCGCTCGGCTCGCCGACCTCTGGCGGGAGCATGGAATCACCGGCGTGGACTTCCGACCCATCCGGCGAGCTGGTGCGCGGTCAGAGCCAGTGAAGGAGTGGCATCAGCTCATCGTGACAGCGCCCCCAGTCGACATCCTGCCCGCCACACTCACGGGCAATGACCCCTTCGACCACGATGAGGACAACGCGCAGCGCTGCCCCAAGGGCCACGTCGTCGGCCTGAATGTGCTCTCCGAGCTCTCGCTGCGGCGCGGCGACTACGACGGAAGCGACCTGACCTGGACACGGCAACTGGTGGGGATGCGGAGCGGAATCCTGCGCCCTCACCCGCTCCTGCTCATGTCACCCAAGCTGCATGGGCTCCTGACAGAGCTGAAGGTGAAGCGCCTCGACGTCGAAGTCGCTCACCTCGTGTAGCCCGTCCCCGCCCTACCAGCGCTGCTGCGGCTCCATCGCCGTGGGCCGGCGCTTGTCCGTGGGTGTCAGCGCATCCGCGGGAGAACAGCGACAGACCTCACAGCCACGCTCGCGGTCCATGGAACACTCCGTGCCAGTGATGCACGAGAGGTTCCGCGACTCCTCGCAGCGCGTGTCGCCCTTCTTCTCTTCCTTCTTCCCACCATGGCCACAGCCCGCCAGGGCCACAGCCACTGTCACCGCCGCGAACCACCCGCTCCGCTTCATACCCTGCCCTCCTCGGACACCGACCAGGGCACCACCACGGCGCCCCGGCCGCGCATGACTCACGCTTCCGGCGCGGGCTGCTCCGGCTGCTCCGCCGTGGCCCCATGCTTGCGACGCCACCGCTCCACCAGCAACAGCAGCGACGGGAACCCCAGCAGCACGATGACCAGGTTCAACCCGAACCCCAGGTTCGCCAGGTCACCAATCGAGTTCAGCCCCGGGTGCTTCGCCAGCACCAACGCCACGAAGCCGATGGCGCTCGTCAAGAGGCCGCCCGTAATCGCCCGGCCCGTCTCCCCATATACGGAGATGAAGTCCGCGCCCGGCTCACCCAGCCGCTGCACCAGATGCACACCCGCATCCACCGTGGTGCCCACCAACACCGGCAACACCATGATGTTCAGGTAGTTGAACTGCAAATCCAGGAGCGCCATCAACCCCACGAGCCCCGCCACCGACAGCAACGTGGGCACCATGCAGATGAGCGCCGTGCGCAGCCGCCCCAATGTCAGCCACATCGCCGCCAGCACGCTGAGCACCGCCGCCGCGAGAATCCGCGGGCCCTCGCGCGACACCATGTCCAGGATGTCCGCCAGGATGAGCGCCTCGCCCGCCGCCGACACCTGACTGCCGTCCGGCATGTGCAGCCCGCGCACTTCCTTGGAGAAGCGCCGCGTGCCCTCGCCGTCCGACAGGCTCACCCCGCCGCCCGCGTACACCAGCACCACGCCACCCGTGCTCCCATCCAGGCTCTCGAACTGGTGCCGCACGCTCGCCGGCAGCTCCGCCTGGGTGAAGGGCCTCGCCTGCGACATGTTCAGCGCGCGCGTCAGCGACGCCCGCGTGTCCTCCGGCAGCCGCTCCGGGTCCAGCTTGTTCAGCCGCGTGTGGATGGCCTCCAGCACCGCCCGCTTCTCCGCCTGCTGGCGAGGCACCAGGTCCTCCAGCGCCCCCACGAAGTCGATGGTGGAGTCCTTGCCCCGCGCCGCCTTGCGCGCCTCCAACTGCCGGACGACCTCGCGCTCCATGTCCTGCGAGTCCGTCAGCACGACCACCGGCGTCTGCGAGTAGCCCAGGATGTTGTTCACCTTCTGGTCCAGCACCGCCGACGCCTGCTTGTAGTCCTCCAGCGTGCGCGAGTCGTAGTTGAACGAGATGCGATACGCCTGCGAGATGAGCGCCAGCACTCCGACGCCAATCACCACCGCCACCCCTCGATAGGAACGCGGCAGCCACCGCCCCAACAGCGCCATGGGCCCCGTGCCACCCTGGTGCACGCGCGGCGACCAGCCAAAGCGCGAAGCCACCCCGAGCAGCGCCGGCAGGATGAGCACGTACGCGAAGATGCTCACCAGCATGCCCACCGCCGCGATGATGCCGAACTCGCGGAACGCCCTGAACTCCGACAGCGCCAGGCTCAAGAACGTCAGCGCCGCCACCAGCGCCGCGATGAGCGCGGAGAAGCCCGTGTGCCGGAAGGACTCGTGCACCGCCGCCTCGGAGGTCATCCCCTCCGAACGCAGCGTCCCGTAGCGCCCCAACAGGTGGATGCCGTGCTCCACACCCAGACCGCCGAGCACCGCCGCCAGGAAGCCCGTCAAGAGATTCACCTGCCCGTACGCCAGCCCGACGAAGCCGTACGTCCACCCCAGGCCCGCGAGCACCGGCAGCATGGTGAAGCCCACCGACAGCGCGCTGCGGAAGTGGAACGCCAGGTACGCCAGCAAGAGCACCATGGCCAGCGAGGACGCGGTCGCCAAATCACTGACGATGACGCGCTGCTGGTCGATCTTCTTCTTGAACGTGCCCGTCACCGCCGTCTTGAAGCCCGGCCCGTACTTGGACAGGTCCTGCTTCGCCAGGAAGTCCTCCACCTGGGTGACGACCTTCTTGGAGTAGTTCAGGTCCGCGGCGCTGCCCTTGGGCTTCGCCATCAGCACCACCACGCGCTCCGTCGTGTCCAGGTAGTACAAATCTCCCTGGCCGGAGAGCCGCTGGTTGGCGCGGCCGGTGTACTTCTGCTCGATGTCGGCGAAGTCCACCGACGGCGGCGGCGCGTCATCCAGCCGGACGAACAGCGGGTTGGCCTGCTCCTTCTCCCAGGCGATGCGCGCGTCGATGCGGCCCTGGATGGTCTTCAGGTCATCCAGGTCCACGTAGTACAGCGCGTGCTTGTCGAAGAACTCGCTCGGCCGTTGGTAGTTGACGTAGCGAATCTCCGACAGCTCCGCGAGCTTCGGCGCCATGTCGTCCGCGAAGCGCTTGAGCACCTCGGGCTCCGCGCCCATGCCCACCAACACCACGTTGCCCTGGCCACCGAAGCGCTTGCGCAGCTTCTCGATGTCCTGGACGCTGGGGAACGCCTTGGGCAGCAGGCCCACGAAGTCCGCGCTGAGCGTCAGGGTCCTCGCGAACCAGGCCCCCAGCAGCGTGAGCACCAACGCCACCACCAGTGCCTGATACGGACGCCGGTGGCTGCGTGCGGCGAGTTGGCCCATCGCCCCCTCGAACCGCTCCGACCAACGCTTCTCACCCATGTTGCGACACCTGCTGTGTTGTTTGCGGGCCGAACAACGGCCGGCCCACCTTGGGCATGCGCCAACCAGGGAGTCAACGCGTTTATGCCGTAAGGCGGAATGTAAGGCACCGAATGACCTGACCTTCTCTAACAAGTCCCAACGACCCTCGCCCGGCTGTCTGCCCGGCTGCTTCCACGGGTGGAGCGCACGGCCGGGCGCGTCGCGCATCAGGGACGTGAGCAGCGGGTCCGCCGCCCTCCCGGGGGGCAGACGGCCAGTCGGCGAGCACTGCATCCCCCGCGCCGAGTCCCCACGTTCCCGACCACATGGGGCCGCTCACGCGGACACCCAAGGGAGGGGAAGCCGTGCCGCCCTCCACGCTACCGGCAGAGGCCGGAGCCTGGGGACGGGACGCCACCGTGACAGATGGACTCGGAGCCAACGACGACATCGACGCGGAGTGAGCGCCGCTGGATGCGACGCGTGGAGCGGAGCCTCGGGGCCCTGGCAACACGCAGTCACCAGCGGCCCATTCTCGCCTTGGGCCTGGCGCTGCTCCTGGCGGCGGTGGGGGGCTTCTTCGCTCGCAACCTCAAGCTCAACGCGAACCTGGTGGACCTGCTTCCGAACTCATTTGAGAGCGTGCAGGACCTGCACGAGTTGGAGACGCGCTTCGGCGCACTCGGCTGGGTGTCGGTGGTGGGCGAAGGAGGAGACGCCGAGTCGCTTCGCCGCTTCGCGGATGACCTGGCACCCAAGCTCCAGGCGCTGCCCGGCGTGCGCTTCGTGGAGAAGGAGCGCACGGGCGCCTTCTTCCGCGACAGGGCGCTCTACTTCCTGTCGGAAGGGGACCTGCGAGAGGTCCACCGTCGGCTCGCCGCGCGGCTCCAATGGGAGCGCCAGCAGGCCAACCCTCTCTATGTGCCGCTGGTGGACGAGCCCGAGCCGACGCTCGACTTCTCCGACCTGGAGGCGAAGTACGGCGGCGCCGCGGGACAGAAGCTGTCCTCCGCGAAGGACGACTACTACCTGGACGCGAAGGCCCGGCGCGTCGTCGTGCTCGTCAAGCCGGAGATGACGTCGGCGGACCTCGCCTACTCGCGCCGCATCGTGGACGAGGTGCGCGGGCTGCTCGACGCGCAGGACCTGTCCAGGTACGGCCCCGGCTTCCGGGTGGAAATCACCGGCACCTTCCAGAAGAAGCTGGACCAGCAGAAGCAGATCATCCGCGACATCGCGGTGTCGTCGGCCGTGGCCATGGCGCTGATGCTGCTCTACCTGCTCTTCCACTTCCGCAGCGCGCTGGCGGTGGGGCTCGTGCTGACACCGGTGGGCATGGGCCTCGCGTGGACGTACGGCCTGGTGGCCCTGCTGTATGGACAGGTCAATCTCTTGACGGGCTTTCTGGGCGCCATCCTCGGCGGCCTGGGCGTGGAGCACGGCATCCACCTGTTGGGGCGCTACCTGCACCTGCGCACGGAGGGCGAGTCCTCCGAGGAGGCCACGCGCGAGTCCTTCACGCACACCGGCGGCGCGGCCCTGGTGTCCGCGTTGGTGGCGGCGCTCACCTTCTTCGTGCTGGGGACGTCTCGGCTGCGCGCGTTCCGGGAGTTCGGCGTCATCGCGGGCATCGGCATGCTGGTGCTCATCGCCGCGTACGTGCTGGTGCTGCCCGCGCTGCTGGGACTGACGGCGCGCTGGGGCTGGCGTCCGAAGCGTGCGGCCGTCGCTCCGAGCGAGTCCCCCTTCGGGCGCGTGCTGGTGCGGCACCGCTACGTCATCACCGGCGTCTCGGCGGTGCTGTTGGTGGGGCTGCTGACGCAGGTGCCTCGGGTGCGCTTCGACTACAACTTCGGGACGCTCGAGGACCAGGACCTGCCCTCGTTCGTGCTCGACAAGCAGGTGAACGAAATCATCGGCTATTCGCAGACGCCGGTCGTCGTCCTCACGAAGAGCACACAAGAGGAACACGCGATGGCGTCCGCCCTGGCCCGGCGTCAGCGCGAGCGGGGCAAGGACTCCACCATCGACTTCGTGGCCTCGCTGTCGTCGCTCGTGCCCCAGGACCAGCCGCGCAAGCAGGCCGTGCTCCAGGACATCCACCGCCTGCTCGAGAACGTCCCTGAAGAGCGCCTGTCGCCCGAGCAGCGCACGCAGTTGGTGGAACTGCGTCGTCAGAGCGAGGCCCGGCCCTTCACGCTCGAGGACCTTCCGCCGAGCGTGCGTCAGCAGTTCATGGGACGCGAGGGGACACCCGGGAGCTTCGTGCTGGTGTACCCGGCGGTGGACCAGTCGGACGGGCAGGCCGTGCGGGCCCTGGCGCGCGAGGTGCGCGGTGCCCCGACGCTGGATGGGGGGCGCGTGTCCGCGGCGGGTGAGGCCATGGTGATGGCGGACCTGCTGGACATGGTGACGCACGAGGCGCCGCTCATCCTCGGAGGCACGACGCTGGCGGTGCTGCTCGCCATGTGGATGACCTTGGGCGGGCTGCGCATGGCGGTGCTGTGCCTCTTGCCCACGGTGGTGTCGCTGCTCGCGCTGATTGGCCTGATGCCGCTGGTGGGGGTGGAGTTCAACTATCTGAACATCCTCATCATCCCCGTGCTCATCGGGACGACGGTGGACGCGGGCGTGCATCTGCTGACACGCCTGGCGTCACCGGGCAGCGACTTCGTGGAGGTCTACTCGGAGACAGGTCGGGCCATCGCGGGGGGCCTGCTGACGAGCGCCATGGGCTTCGGCGCGCTCTTCCTGGCCAGGCATCCAGGCCTGAACTCCGTGGGGGCACTGGCCAGTATGGGCTTCGCCACCAATCTACTCGTCATGCTGGTGGCCTTTCCCGCGCTGCTGCTGGTGCTGACGGAGCGACGGAGGCGTCGGCACCGGGCGCGAATGGATTCGGAAGTGAAGGAACGGGCGGCGGCGGGGGCACCTGGCCCCGAGCACGCCACCCCTTGAGCTGAAGTGACGCACACCCACGGAAGGAGGAGGCAATGGCGAAGCACATGAGGCGGTGGATGTGGGCGGGTGCCATGGCGGGTACCCTGGCACTGGGCTCGGCGTGCAGTTCCACGGAGGCACCTGTCATGGTGGCCCAGACGGACCCGAATACCTCGGGGCAGCCCGCGACGGGCGGCTCCGGGAGTACGACGACTCCGGACACGACAACGCAGGACCCGACGATGATGGACCCGACGCAGACGGCGCCGGGCACGGTGCCCAGCACGCCACAGCAGAACCCCGGCAGCAGCACCACGACGACACCGGGCGACACCACCACGACGACGCCGGGCGACACCACCCCGACGACCCCGGACACGACGACGTCCGCGCCGGGGACCACGCCCACGCTCGACGGTGACGCGGGCATGGGTGGCTCGGGCGTGGTGCCGGGCACCACGGATGACGACACGTTCCAGCCGCCCGCGGGCGGCGCGGTGATGGACGGCGGAACCTTCTGACGCCACACGCGACACGAGGTTGACGAGGCGGGGGCGGCCTTCAGGGCGGCCCCCGCCTCTTGTCGAACGAGCGGCCTTCACGAGTCAGGACCGCTGGACAGCGCCTCGCGCGCCTGCTTTGTCGCGCGAGTGATGGACACCGAGCTCCCCCGCATCCTCTCGCTCCACGTGGGCCTGCCCCGCGAGTTCGGCACGCCGGGTGCCGTGGACCCGCTGGAGCGGCCGTGGACCAGCGCCATCCACAAGGAGCCCGTGCTGGGGCCCGTGTGGCTGTCGCGCACGGGGCTGGCCGGAGATGGACAGGCGGACCTGCGGGTGCATGGGGGACTGGAGAAGGCGGTGCTCGCGTACCCCGCCTCGCACCACGCTTTCTGGCGCGCCCAACTGGCGCGTGAGGACGTGGGCCCGGGCGCCTTCGGTGAGAACTGGGTCGTCTCCGGTGGCGCCGAGGACAGCGTCTGCATTGGCGACGTGCTGCGGGTGGGTGGCGCCCGCGTGCAGGTGTCGCAGCCGCGTCAGCCCTGTTGGAAGCCCGCGCGGCGCTGGCGGCACAAGGAACTGGCGCTGTTGCTCCAGCGGACGGGACGCACGGGTTGGTACTACCGCGTGCTGGAAGAAGGCAAGGTCCGTGCGGGCGACGCGCTGGAGTTGGTGGAGCGTCCCTTCCCCGCGTTCACCGTCGCGTTCGCCAACCTGGCGATGCATGAGCACCGGCGGGAGGACGCCGCCGCGCTGGCGGAGTGTCCGCTGCTGACGCCGGGGTGGCGCGAGTCCCTGCGCCGCCGTTCCCAGGGCACTCGCGGGGATGACCAACCCCGGCTGGTGGGCCCGAACAAAGACGGCTGAAAGACAATCGCGCGCGGACAAGGTCCCCACGTGCTGCTTCCTGCCTTTGCCCGGGGAGCAGGCAGCCGGAGGGGCGTCCGCTGCAGGTCGCGATTTGGCTGCTCACGTTCTCGACCAGCAGCAGCCAGCCACACCACCAACCCAACCTTTCCAGTGGGAGAACCACCATGAAGAAGTTCCTGAAGACGAAGCTCGTCCTGGGTTCGCTCGCCGCCGGCGCTCTCGTGTTTGGTACCGCCTGCAAGTCCGACTCGAGCGCGAAGCGCGACGACACGACGGCCCCGACGACGGACACGGGCACCACGACGGGCAGCGAGACGACGACGCCACCCGCGGGCACCACGCCGGACCCCGGCACGGGCGGCACGGGCATGGATGACCCGACGATGAGTCCACCGCCAGCCACGGACCCCTCCGTGGACCCGGGCACGGGCGGCACGGGCGTGGATGACCCGTCCACGAGTCCGCCCTCCGGGCAGGACCCGACGCTGAACCCGCCCACGGGTCAGGACCCGACGCTGGACCCGGGCACGGGTGGCTCGGGCACGCTGGACCCCGCGGATGACACCGCCGTCGACCCCGGCACGAGCGGGGATGGAGACCTGACGCCTGACTCCAGCGACCGCGAGGACCCGTACGCGCCCGACACCAGCGCGCCCCGCGAGCCGGAGTCCGGCCGCAAGCAGTAGCCCCGCGCTGAATCGAGCGCACCCGATGCCCGCGCCCCGACCGGCGCGGGCATCACCATTTCTGGCGAGCGGCACTGGCTCGCACACGTCCGACAGCAAAAGGCCCGCGCCCTTTCGGACGCGGGCCTCGCGCGCTCCATCTCATGACGTTCAGCTCACACTCGTCCCGGGATAGCGGCCGGGGTTCATCTGCGGCTCGATGATGAGCGGATCCTCATCCGCCCCGGGGGTGCCTCCAGGCCCTGTACCCGGGTCCAACGTCGGAG
This sequence comes from Myxococcus sp. CA039A, assembly GCF_013336645.1. Taxonomy (NCBI): domain Bacteria; kingdom Pseudomonadati; phylum Myxococcota; class Myxococcia; order Myxococcales; family Myxococcaceae; genus Myxococcus; species Myxococcus sp. CA039A. The sequence continues at coordinate 18,569 of NZ_JABUMQ010000225.1, forward strand.
GTACGCGGCGCGGTGAGGACTCGTCCTCGGTTCCCGCGTCGCGCTTGGGGATGGTGGGAAGGGCATCGGGCGGAATGTGCAGCACGTCTTTCTTGCTCATGACGGCCTCCTTTCCCTCAACGTGGACGCCGTCCCTGCTCCGAGCAGCAAGCCCCTGCTTGAATGGTTGGCCAGGTATTGGCAGCGTCCCCGCCCGAAACCTTCTCAAACCGGAGCCCTCCGCCATGCGCCGTCTCCTCACGGTCCTCGCCGTTCTTCACCTCACCGCCTGCGCCACCACCCACACCAACGACCCGAGCAACCCCTCCG
>NZ_JABUMQ010000226.1:0-18798 GCF_013336645.1 Myxococcus sp. CA039A
CGCCCGTCCCCTCCGCGCGTCCCCCGGCTCCGGTTCATCACTTCGCGCTGGGGCAGCGGATGCAACGGCGCGTCGACGACTTCTCCCAGCGCCACGACGTGACGCCCTTCGTCTCGCTGCTCGCGGCGTTCCAGGCGCTGCTGCACCGGCTGAGCGGACAAGACGACCTCGTCGTGGGGACCCCGGTGGCCACGCGAGGCCCCGCGGGCACCGCGCGACTGGTGGGCTATTGCGTCAACACCCTGCCGCTGCGCGTGGACCTGGCGGATGGGCCCGGGTTCGCCGCCCTTGTCCGGCGCACCCGCGACCTCGTCCGAGGGGCCCTGGAGCATCAGGAGTTCCCCTTCCCCCTCATGGTCGAACGACTGCATCCGGAACGCGTCGCCGACCGCACGCCCATCTTCCAGACCCTCTTCGTCCATCAGCGCAGTCCCCTCTCGAGCCATCCCGCGCTGTCGTCCTTCGCGCTGGGCGATGGCGCCGCCCGGCTGCGCATGGGCGGCACGAGCGTCGAGCTGCTGCCACTGCCTCCCGCCGCGTCCCCCTTCGAGCTCATGCTCGCCATCGCGCCGACCGATGAGGGGCTCTCCTGCGCGTTCGAGTACGACCCGGCGCGCTTCGACGCGGCCTTCATCGAGCGGCTCGCGGCGCAGTACGGGCACCTGCTGGAAGCGGCCCTGGACGACGCGGACACGCCCATCGCACGGTTGTCGCTGCTGCCCACGTCACAGCGCGAGCAGCACCTGCTCGCGTGGAACGCCTCCCACCGGTCCTATCCCGCGGGCGACGGTCTGCACGCCCTCGTGGCCCGTCAGGCGCGGCGGACCCCGGACGCGGTGGCGCTGGTGCACGGCGCGCGGCGGATGACCTACGGCGAGCTCCTCGCACGGGCCTCGGGATTGGCGGCGAAGCTGCGCCGGCTCGGCGTGGGGCCCGAGGTCCGCGTCGGCGTCTTCAGTCACCGCACGCTCGACCTGGTCGTGGGTCTGCTCGCAGTGCTGGAGGCGGGGGGCGCCTACGTGCCGCTCGACCCCCAATATCCGCAGCCACGCCTGGACTTCATCGTCCGCGACGCACGCATCCACGTCCTGCTCACGGAGCGCTCCTTGGACGAGCGACTGCCCGCGAGCACGGCCCACCGCGTGTTCCTGGACGAAACACACGACGAGGGGACGCTGGCCCCCGAGGCACCCACGGAGGAGGTCCACCCCGACCACCTGGCGTACATCCTCTACACCTCCGGCTCCACCGGCCAGCCCAAGGGCGTGGCCATCTCCCACCGCAGCGCGGCGAACTTCATCCACTGGGCCGGCGAGGCGTTCAGCGACGAGGAGCGGCAGGGCGTCCTGGCGGGCACGTCCATCTGCTTCGACCTCTCCGTCTTCGAGCTGTTCGCGACGCTCAGCCACGGAGGCAGCGTCATCCTGGCGGACAGCGCGCTGCACCTGCCGGAGCAGACCTCGGCCACCGTCACCCTCCTCAACACGGTGCCCTCGGCCATCACCGAGCTGCTCGCCTCGGGTGGCATCCCCGACACGGTGCGCACCATCAACCTCGCGGGTGAGCCCCTCACGCGGGAGCTCGTGCGGCGGCTCTACCAGGAGACGAAGGCCACCCGCGTGGTGAACCTGTATGGGCCGTCGGAGACCACGACGTACTCCACGTTCACCACGCTGCCCGCCGAACCCTCCGAGCCGGTGAGCATCGGTGGGCCGGTGGCCAACACCCAGGTCTACGTGCTCGACGCTCACCTCCAGTTCGTGCCCGCGGGCGTTCGGGGCGAGCTGTTCATCGGCGGCGCGGGCGTGGCGCGTGGCTACGTCGAGCGGCCCTGGCTCACCGCGGAGCGCTTCCTCCCGGACCCGTTCTCCGGACTCCCGGGGGCGCGGATGTACCGGACGGGAGACCACGTACGACAGCTCCTGGATGGAACGCTGGAGTTCCTGGGCCGGGTCGACCACCAGGTGAAGCTGCGTGGCTTCCGCATCGAGCTGGGCGACATCGAAGCCGCGCTCCGACAAGAGCCCGGGGTGCGCGACGCCATCGTCGTGGTCAAGGGCGAGGGCGCGCGACGACAGCTGGTCGCCTACGTGGTGCCTGTCCGCGAGAGCACGGGGCTGGAGGTGTCCGCGCGCCATCTGCGAGAACACCTGCGCGCCCGGCTCCCGGAGTTCATGGTGCCGGCGACCCTCCTGGTGCTGCGGGAGCTGCCGCTGACACCCAACGGCAAGGTCGACCGCGCGGCGCTGCCCGACCCACTCACCCGACCGGAAGATCCGGGCGCCGACTACATCGCCCCGCGCAACGAGCTGGAGACTCGCATCGCCCAGGTCTGGGCGGAGTTGCTCCAACGAGAGCGCGTGGGCGTCCACGACAACTTCTTCGACCTGGGCGGCAACTCCCTGCTGGCGACCCGGGTGGCCACACGGCTGTCCTCGGCGCTGCAAATCCAGGCCAGCGTCCGCACCGTCTTCGAGCACCGGACGGTGGCGACCCTCGCGGAGAACCTCGCCCAGGCACGGGCGTCGTCCTCCGGCCCCTCCACCATCACCGTGCAACCCCGGGTGCCGTATCGCGGCGGCTAGTGCCCGCGAGGAGAGAACCCCCATGTCCACCGTGGATACGAACGCCCGTCCCCCACCGACCGACGCCGCCCTCCAGGGCTGCTTCGTCTTCCCCGCGTCCGCGAGCCAGCAGCGGCTCTGGTTCCTCCACGAGCTGGACGCTCAATGGAGCGTGGCCTACCACCTGCCCGTGGCCTTCCGCGTCGCTGGCGCTGTCGACCGCGTCGCGCTGCAACGCGCCCTCAACCTCGTGGTGGCCCGCCACGAGGCGCTGAGGACCCGCCTCGCGTACCTGGACGGCGAGCTGGTGCAGGTCATCCATCCCGATGCGAGGGTCACCCTCTCCTTCACCGACCTGGGGCACATCCCCGCGGCCGAGCGAGATGAAGAGGCGCGGCGGCTGCTCGCGGGAGAGGCCCGGCGCCCCTTCCGGTTCACCGAGGACAGCCTCCTGCGGGTGAACCTGTTGCGCCTGGGCACCGCGGAGCACGCCTTGCTCGTCACGGTGCACCACCTCGTCGCGGATGGGAGCTCCGTGGAGCTGCTCGTGCGCGAGCTGGCGGACAGCTACGACGCCTGCCTCAAGGGCACGGAGCCGGCCCTTCCGGCCCTCCCCATCCAATACGCCGACTACGTGGCCTGGCAGCGGCAGTGGCTCGGCACCGAGGCGCACGCGGCCCAGAGCACCTACTGGAAGCGGAAGCTGGCCGGCGCGCCCCAGGTCATGGAGTTGCCGGTGGACCACCCGCGCCCCTCGGTCCAGACGTTCCGCGGCGCCACCACGGAGTTCACTCTCTCCCCGGAGCTGGGCGCGGCCGTCCGCCGCCACACCCGTGTAAGCGGCGTCACGCCGTACATGCTCCTGCTCCAGGCGTTCGCCATCGTGCTGCGGCGGTACACGGGGCAGGACGACCTCCTCATCGGAACACCCGTGGCGAACCGGGAGCGGCCCGAGTTGGAGCCCCTCATCGGGTTCCTCGCCAACACGCTCGTGGTGCGCGTGGACCTCTCCGGGGACCCGCGCGTGGACGCCCTCGGCGCGCGCATCCGGGAGACCGTCCTGGAGGCGCTCACGCACCAGCAGCTCCCCTTCGAGCTGCTCGTCGAGGCGCTCCAGCCCCAGCGCACGCTGAGCCACAACCCCCTCTTCCAGGTGATGTTCGCGATGCAGGAGGCGCCCCTCTCCCGCCTCTCGATGGGAGGGCACGCGCTGGAGCGGCTGCCCGTGGACCCCGGCACCTCCCGCTTCGACCTGTCCTTCTTCCTCATCGACGACGGAGACCGCATCCAAGGCATCGTCGAGTACGGCTCGGACCTGTTCGAGGCCGACACCATCGCCCACCTCGTCCAGCACTTCACGCGGGCAGTCGAAGGGCTCCTGGATGAAACCCGTCCGCGCCTCTCGCGGCTCGCCTTGGACAGCGAGGCCGACCGGCGGGAGCAGCTCGCGCGGGCCTTCCACGCGGAGCCCCACGCCTTCGTCCCCATCCACGAGGCAGTCGCCGCGCAGGCCGCGCGGACGCCGGAGCGCGTGGCCGTGGAGTGCGGCGCCCTCCGCCTCACCTACCGCGAGCTGATGACCCGCGTGGGCCAGCTCGCGGGGGCCTTGCGCGCGCGCGGCGTGGGCACCGAGGACCGGGTCGCCGTCCATCTGGAGCGCTCGCCGGACCTCATCGTGGCCCTGCTCGCGGTGCTCCAGGTCAGCGGGGCGTACGTCCCCGTGGACCCGCAGTACCCGCGTGAGCGGATCCGCGCCATGCTCCAGGACGCGCGACCCCGAGCCCTCGTGACGACGCCCCAGCTCGCGTCGCTGGGCGTGGACATCCCCCACGTCCTGACCCCGGACGCGGTCGCGGAGGCCGGAGGGGACGCCCCTCCAGGCCCGAGGGCGGGTGAGCACACCCTCGCCTATGTCCTCTACACGTCGGGCTCCACCGGTCACCCCAAGGGGGTGATGGTGACACACGGAGCGCTCGCCAACTTCCTGCACACCATGGCGCGCGAGCCCGGGCTGCGAGGCGAGGACGTCCTCGCCGCGGTGACCACGTTCTCGTTCGACATCGCCGCGCTGGAGCTCTACCTGCCGCTGCTCGTGGGTGCGCGCGTGGTGCTCGTCACCCGGGAACAGGCGGCGGATGCCCGGGAGCTGGCGGCGCTGCTCGACACCCACCACGTGACGGTGATGCAGGCCACGCCCGCCACCTGGCGGCTCTTGACGGATAACGGCTGGAGACCCTCCAGCAGCTTCACCGCGCTCTGCGGAGGCGAGGCGCTTCCCCAGGACCTCGCCGACCTCCTCACGTATCGCGGCGCCGCGCTGTGGAACCTCTACGGCCCCACCGAGACGACGGTGTGGTCATGCCGCAAGCGGCTGCATCCCGGAGAGCGCGTCACGCTCGGCCGGCCCGTGGGCAACACGAGCACCTATGTGCTGGATGAGGACCTGATGCCGGTGCCCCCCGGCGTGAGCGGCGAGCTGTTCATCGGCGGAGAGGGCGTGGCCCGTGGCTACTGGGGGCTGCCCGGACGCACGTCCGAACGCTTCGTGCCCGACCCCTTCTCCGCGAGCCCGGGCGCGCGCCTCTATCGCACCGGGGACCTGGTGCGCCCGCGGCCTGACGGCGACCTCGTGTACCTGGGGCGCGCGGACCACCAGGTGAAGCTCCGGGGCTTCCGCATCGAGCTGGAGGAGGTGGAAACCGTCCTGCGACGCCACCCGGACGTGCGCGCTGTGGCGGTCCACCTGTGGGGGACGGACGAGGCCCGCCGGCGGCTCGTCGCCCACGTCGTTCCCGCCACGCGCCCTCCTTCCGAGGAGTTCGCCCGGCGCCTTCGGGAGCACGCTCGCGCCCACCTCCCCGAGTACATGGTGCCCGCCACCATCGCCCTGCTGGACGCGCTCCCGCTGACGCCCAACGGCAAGGTGGACCGTCGCGCCCTGCCCTCTCCGGACGCCGTCTCCGCCTCCAGCGAGCGGCTCCTCGTCGCGCCCCGCACCGACACCGAACGCCAGGTCGGCGCCGTCTGGACCCGACTGCTCGAGCGCGAGCAGGTGGGCGTGGATGACGACTTCTTCGAGCTGGGCGGCAACTCGCTGCTCGCCGGGCGGCTCGTGCAACTGCTCGACCAGGAGTTCGGCGTGAGGGTGCCCATGCGCGACCTCTTCATCAACGCCACCATCGCCCACCTCGCGACCGTCATCGACACGCGGCGCCGACAAGCGCCCTCGGTGCTGAAGCCCGCGTCCGACACGCCGCTGGACGGGTTGAGCGACGCCGACGTGGAAGCCCTGCTGAACGATCCGCTGCTGAGCCACGCCCTCTCCCAGGAGATTCGCAGGTGATGCCCTCCCAGAACGACTCCGTCCGAAGGCCCCTCGAGGACCGGCGAGCCACGCTCACCCGCTGGCTCCGGGAACGCGGGGCCGACCCCGCCAACCTGACGCCCACGCAGCGACGACTGTGGATGCTGCTCCAGTTGGACGGCACGCTGCCGGCCCAGGTGTTGACGGCGCGCGAGCTGCGGGGCGCGCTGGAGCTGGCCCCGCTCCAGCAGGCCATCGCCGAGGTCGGCCGCCGCCACGACCTGCTTCGCAGCACCTTCAAGGACGTGGGGGGAACGCCGCTGCGACTCGTCCACCCCATCGCGGCGCTGTCCCTGCGGGTGACGGACGTGACCGACGCGGACGCCGCGGAGCGCCTCTCCGACATCGCCCGGGAGATGCTCGCCCGGCGCGCCGACGTCGCCTCCGCGCCACTGGTGGACCTGCGGCTCGTGCGGCTCGCCGCCGACAGCCACGTGTTGTTCGCGACGGGCCACGAGCTGGTCGTGGCGACCTCCTCCCTGGAGTCCTTCGTCCAGGAGCTCCTCACGACGTATGCCGCCCTCCACCGAGGCGAGCCCCTCGGTGAGGGCGCCGTGCCCTCCCACGCGGAGCACGCCACCCGCGAGCACGCGTGGCTCGCCAGTCCAGAGGGAGCGGCGGCGGTGGAGCACTGGCGTCGACGGCTCGCGGACGTTCCCGTGCTTCAGCTCCCCACGGACCGGCCGCGTCCGGCCGTGAAGACCCACCGCTCCGCGTCCGTCCACCAGCGCCTGCCGCGGGAGCTCCTGGGTCAGTTGTCCGCGCTCGCCACGCGCACGGACGAGGAGCTGGGGACGGTGCTCTTGACCGGCCTCCAGACCCTGCTGGCCCGCTACTCGCTCCAGGTGGATGTGACGGTGGGAGTGCGCGACGAGCCTCCTGGCAGCGCGGAGTCCGAGCCACCAGGTCCCGGCCGCGGCCCCCTCGTCTTGCGAGTCGGCCTGGGCGGAGACCCCTCCTTCGAGGACGCGCTCCGACGAACCGGCCGCGCCCTCCGGGAGGCGCGCAAGTTCGGGCGCGTGCCGTTCGCCACCCTCGTGGAGGCGCTCCAGCCACCGAGAGACCTCAGCCGCACGCCCTTCTTCCAGACCCTGTTCCAGTTCCGTGACGCGCGCGAGGCGCTCGACCTGGTCCCCGGCCTGAGAGTCACGCCACACGTGCCGCGCGTGGGGACCACCCCGGTGGACCTGACGCTCGCCGCGACCGCGACCCAGGAGGGACTCCACCTGCGCGTGGACTACAACACCGACCTGTTCGACGCGAGCACCGCGCGGAGGATGCTCGACCACCTGCGCACGCTGCTCGACGGAGCGCTGACCACTCCGACCAGCACCCTCTCCGCGCTGCGGTTGCTGCCGGCCGAGGAGTGGGGACAGGTCCTCCATGGCTGGAACGAGACGGCCCACGCCGCTCCCTCGGAGAAGTGCCTGCACGAGCTGGTGGAGGCGCAGGCGGCGCGGACCCCGGGGGCCTGGGCCGTCACCGGTCCTGGCGGGGAGCGCACCTACGCGATGCTCGACGAGCAGGCCAACCAGCTCGCGCATCACCTGCGGGGGCTCGGGCTGGAGCGCGAGGACCGCGTGGCGCTGTGCCTGGAGCGCTCGGTGGAGATGGTCGTCGCCATGCTCGCGGTCCTCAAGGCCGGAGGCGCCTACGTTCCGCTGGATCCGGAGTACCCCACGGAGCGGCTCACGCACCTGCTCACGGACAGCGGCGCGCGGGTGCTCATCACCCAGCGGTCGCTCACGGCGCGGCTGGGAACCTCCCCGGCGAAGCGGCTCCTCGTGGACGAGGACTGGCCCGCCATCGCGGCGAACCCGCGCTCGGCCCCGCCCCGGACGACGACGCCCGCGCACCTCGCGTACCTCATCTACACCTCCGGCTCCACGGGGACGCCCAAGGCGGTGATGCTCACGCACCGGGGCATCGTCAACAACCTCACCTGGCGACAGGCGACGTGGCCGCTGAACCCAGAGGACCGCGTCCTGCAGAACCACTCGTTCAGCTTCGACCCCTCCGTCTGGGCGACGTTCTGGCCGCTGCTCGTGGGCGCGCGCACCGTCGTCACCGCCGCGGGGCAGGCCACCGACAGCCGGTCGCTGGTGGAGCTGATGCGCTCCCAGGGCATCACCGTCTACGGCGCGGTGCCGTCCCTCAACTCGGTGTTGATGGAGGAGCCGGATATCGGCCGGTGCACCCGCCTGCGCTACGTGCTGAGCGGGGCCGAGGCCCTCACCGGCTCGCTCCAGCGCAGCATCTTCTCGCGCGTGTCAGCCACGGTGGCGAACCTGTATGGCCCCACCGAGACGACCATCGACGCCACGAGCTGGACGTGCCCGCGCGTGGATGAGCCCGAGGCGGCCCCCATCGGTCGGCCCATCGGCAACACGCGGACCTACGTCGTCGACGCGCACCTCCAACCGGTGCCGGTGGGCGTGCCCGGGGAGATCTGCATCGGCGGCGCGGGACTGGCCCGCGGCTACCACGGGAGGCCCGGCCTGACGGCGGAGCGGTTCGTGCCGGACCCCTTCTCCAGCGAGACTGGCGCGCGGCTGTACCGGACGGGCGACCTGGGCCGCTACCGGGCGGACGGCGCCATCATGTTCCTCGGTCGCGTGGACGACCAGGTCAAGGTCAGCGGCTACCGCGTGGAGCTGGGCGAGGTCGAAGCCGCGCTTGGCCAGCACCCCGACGTGCGCGAAGTCGTGGTCGTGGCCCACGCCAGTGGCCCGGACATGAAGCGGCTCGTCGCCTACATCGTGCCCGCGGAGAACGCCGCGCCCCAGGCGCGCGCGCTGTCGACGTACCTGGAGGGACACCTGCCGACGTACATGGTGCCCACCCTGTTCGTCATCGTCAGTGAGCTGCCCCGAACGGCCAACGGCAAGGTGAACCGGCAGGCCCTGCCCGCTCCCCAGGTCGAACGAGCGGAGCCGCTGGCGGACTCCGCCATGCCCCGCTCGCCGCTGGAGGAGGAGATCGCCGCGGCCTTTGGGAATGTGCTCGGCACGACGAGCGTGGGCATCCACGACGACTTCTTCGGCGTCGGCGGCACATCGCTCATGCTGGCGAAGCTTGCGTCGCGGCTGCTCAACCGCTTCGAAATCGCCATCCCCGTCCACCAGTTCTTCAAGGTGCCCACCGTGGCGGGCGTCGCGAACGTGGTGGAGACCTTCCAACGCGAGGGCCTCGAGGCGGTGCTGATGAATCAGCACGCCACGCGGCTGGACACGGACGCCACCCTGCCCGCCGACATCTCGCCTGAAGGTCTACCCGAGGCGGACTTCCTCGACCCGTCCGCCGTCCTGCTCACGGGCGCCACGGGCTACCTCGGTGCGTTCCTGTTGGAGCAGCTCCTGAAGTGCACCCGCGCCACGGTCTACTGCCTGGTCCGCGCGGACACGCCCGCCCAGGCGATGAAGCGCGTCCGGACGACGATGGAGCAGTACCTCGTCTGGGACGAAGCCCACGCGGCGCGCATCCGTCCACTCGTCGGAGACCTGGCCAAGCCCCGCCTCGGCCTGGACGAGGCGGAGTGGGACGCGATGGCCGGGAAGCTCGACGCCATCTACCACAACGGCGCGTTGGTCAACTTCGTCTACCCCTACTCCGCGCTGCGAGGACCGAACGTGCAGGGCACCCAGGAGGTGCTGCGGTTGGCCTGCCTGCGAAGGCTCAAGGCCGTGCACTACGTCTCCACCATCGACGTGCTGCTGGCCACTCACATGCCGCGGCCGTTCCTGGAGGACGACTCGCCGCTGCACAGCCCGGTGGAGGTGCCCGGCGGCTACACCGGGAGCAAGTGGGTCGCGGAGAAGGTCGTCGACATCGCCCGGCAGCGCGGCATCCCCGTCGGCATCTACCGGCCCGGCCTCATCCTGAGTCACGAGGAGACAGGCGCGACGCAGACCAACGACTACCTGCTGGTCGCGTTCCGGGGCTACGTCCCCATGGGCATCCTCCCGGAGTACCCGCGCATCTTCGACACCATCCCCGTGGACTACGCCGCGAAGGCCATCGTCCACATCTCCCTGAAGCGGGAGGCGTTCGGGCGCTTCTTCCACCTGTTCAACCCGGCGCCCGTCTCCCTGCACCAGTTCTGCGAGTGGATCCGCTCGTACGGGTACGAATTCGACATCGTCCCCTTCGACGAGGCGCGACGACGGGCCCTGGAGGTCGACACATCCCACCCGCTCTATCCACTGGTGCCGCTCATCCGCGACGCGGAGGCGGAACCCACGCCGGCGCTCGACCCATCCGTCATCGGTGAACTCCAGCCCGAGATGGAGTGCGCCAACGCGCTGGAGGTGCTGGCGGGAAGCGGCATCCGCTGCCCCCCCATGACCGAGGCCCTGGCGCACCGCTGCATCCAGTACCTGGTCGACGTCGGCTTCCTCCCACCCCCCGAAGCGCTGCGCACCGCCCGCTCGCGACAGGTCGCCGGAACCTGAGCGGCCACGCCCCATCCCTCTCACCGCAAGAGACGAGTCCCAGAATGATCCACCACGTCGAACTGACCCAGCCTGTCCTCCAGTACGTCCGTGACAACTCCCTGCGCGACAACCCCATCCTGCGCGACCTGCGCGAGGAGACGTCGCGCCTGCCGCTGCGCACGATGCAGGTCCCGCCCGAGCAGGGGCAGTTGCTCCACCTGCTGACGCGACTGCTGGGCGCGCGCAAGACGCTGGAGGTGGGCGTCTTCACCGGCTACAGCACCCTGTGCACCGCGCTCGCGCTCCCCGCGGACGGCCGGGTCGTCGCGTGCGACCTGAGCGAGGAGTGGATCTCCGTGGCTCGACGCTACTGGAAGCTCGCGGGCGTGGAGGAGCGCATCGACGTGCGTCTCGGGGATGCCCACCACACCCTGGAGGCGCTGGTGTCCAGCCCCGAGCGGGGGACGTTCGACCTGGCGTTCATCGACGCGGACAAGGAGAGCTACGAGCACTACTACGAATTCGCGCTCCGGCTGCTGCGCCCGGGCGGACTGGTGGTGCTCGACAACACGCTCTGGTCCGGCAAGGTCGCCGACCCCGCCGTCTCGGACCCGGAGACGGACTCGCTGCGTCGCATCAACGCGAAGCTCCTGCACGACGAGCGCGTGGACCTGAGCATGCTTCCCTTCGCGGATGGGCTGACCCTCGCGAGGAAGCGCTGAGCCCACGGCCCGTCCCATGCCCCCGCCTTCCCGCCCTATCGCGAAACGCTCCCCGGAGCCCTCCGTCATCCCCGGCGGGCCTGGCGTCGTGCTCGCGTTGGTCCTGCTGGTCGGCGGCAGTTGGGCGGCCCTGGCGCCCTACCAACCGCCCGCGCCTGTTCCCGCCTCCGCGTCGGCCGAGGACTTCTCCGTGGAGCGGGCGTTCGCCCACGTCCAGCGCATCGCTCGCGAACCCCATCCGGTGGGCTCGGCGGAGCATGCGCGTGTGCGCGAGTACCTGCTCGCCGAGCTGGAGGGGCTGGGCCTTTCACCCGAAGTCCAGCGGGCCCCGAGCGTGGCGGAGTTTCCCACCCCCTTCGGGGTGACCTACCGGTCCGCGGCCGTCGTCCAGAACGTGCTCGCCCGTGTGCCAGGACGCTCCAGCGAGCGGGCCCTCCTGCTGATGGCGCACTACGACTCCGTGCCGGCGGGCCCGGGCGCCAACGACAACACCGCCGCGGTGGCCACCCTCCTGGAGACGGCGCGCGCGCTGACCGCGTCCCCCCAGAAGCCCGGCCACGATGTCTTCTTCCTGTTCACCGACGCGGAGGAGGTCGGGTTGCTCGGCGCGCAGGCCTTCTTCGCCCAGCATCCCCGGCGCCACGCCGTGGCCACGGTGCTCAACTTCGAGGCCCGTGGCAGTCATGGCCCGGTCCTGATGTTCGAGACGGGGCCGGACAGCGGCTGGCTCGTCGACGCGCTCGGTTCGACGGTGCCCACGGCGCTCGCGAGCTCGCTGTTCGACACGGCCTACCGGTACCTGCCGAACATGACCGAGTTCACCCTGTCCAAGGCCGCCGGCATCCCCGGCCTCAACTTCGCGTACATCGACGGCCTCACGGCCTACCACGGAGCGCTGGACCGTCCGGAGAACGTGGACGCGCGCACCTTGCAGCATCAGGGGGAGTACGCGCTGCGACTCACCCGGCGGCTGACGGACGGCACACTGTCGCCCCAGGGGACCTCCAGCCTGGTCTTCTTCAACGTCGCGGGGCTGGGACTCATCACGTACCCGGAAGGGTGGAGTCCCTTCTTCGCCCTGGGCGCGACGCTCTTCTGGGCGGCCCTCGTCGCGCGAGGACTCCAGGAGAAGACGCTGTCGGCGAGGCAGCTCGCGCGCGGACTGGGCACCTTCCTGCTCGTCTGCGGGGGTGTCCTCGCCATCGCGCTCGCCATCAGCCTCCTGGCTGGCGCGACCCATCCCGAGTCCCGCCGCGCCGGCGACACCTACGGCAGCGGACTCTACCTCGGGGGCCTGCTCGCGGTGACGGCCGCCGTGGCCGCGCTGTTCGTCGTGAGGACGGGCCCCCGCGTCGGCGTGCGGGCCCTCACCCTGGCGGCCTGCGGGCCCTGGGCGCTGCTCGCGGTGCTGACCGCGTTCCTCGCGCCCGGACTCAGCTTCCTGTTCACCTGGCCCCTGGCGAGCACGGCGCTCGGGCTGGCGCTGCTCCCCTCCGCTCCCGGCTCCGCGAGCTGGCGATGGCCGTCCGCGTTGACGTTGTGCGCCATCCCGCCGCTGCTCATCGTGGCGCCCCTCCTCGTCCTCACCTTCGTGGGGCTCACGCCGCGGCTCGCCGTCGTGACGGCACTGCTCGCCGCCCTCCTCTGCGGACTGCTCGTCCCACTCCTGCACGCGCTGACGGCGCTCCGGGCCTGGCCGCTGCCGGTGGCCACCCTCGCCACGGGGCTTGGACTCGTGGTCCTGGCGAGCCTTCCACGGGCGCCCACCCCCGAGCGCCCCCGGGCGAACAACGTCGTCTATGCGTGGGACGCGGACAGCGGGCAGGCCCTCTGGTTCAGCAGCGACGAGCAGTTGGACGACTGGACGCGGCAGTTCTTCCCCCAGGACGCGACGCGAGAAGGGCAGCTCCCCGCCTTCATGCCGCGCTGGGGCCAGGACTTCCGGTTCGCGCCCGCTCCGGTGCTCGACGCGCCAGCGCCCCTCGTGGAGGTGACCGAGGACACCGTCACGGCGGACCGGAGGACGCTGCGCCTGCGAATCACCTCCCCCCGGGGAGCGCGCAGCGCGTTGGTGTCACTCCATGGCGCGCCCGTGCTCGCCTATGCCGTGGATGGCGCTCCTGGCCCCGCCAGTCCCGCCCTCGCGGGCGACGCGGCATGGACCCTGTGGCTCGAAACCCTGCTCCCCGAGGGCAATCTCCTGCAGGCCACCTTCCCGGCGGCCCAACCCCTCACCATTCGCGTCATGGACCGCACCGACGGCCTGCCTTCGCTGTCAGGCTTCACGCCAACGCGAAGACCCCCGTACATGATTCCCGCACCCTCCCTGGACGTGGAGAACTGGGGCAATGCCACCTACGTCAGCCACGCCCTCCATATTTCCGCCCACCCGGTCGGTTCCACGGCACGGCAATCATTGCCGACCGCCGCGCAGCCCCCAGGAAATGATTGACATTAACGCCTGGATTTACAGGAAAGACCCGAGTAGGTTTTCGAGCAATGCCTCTCACCACGCGTTCGAACAGGATGACGTTGGGAGCAGCCTTCCTGACGCTGACGCTGACGCTCTCGCCAGCGCAGGCGTCGGACGACGCCGCGTCCACGCCCGTGGTGGAGCTGGTGCAGGTGCTCTCCCTTCGCCTTCGGCTGAAGCGGCTGGAGCCACAGGAGCGGCGCGACCTGGAGGAGCGACTCGCGCGCGGAGAGACTCCGTCCCGCATCTACGAGGAGGTCCTGGACCGCTGGTTGACGCGGGACTTCTACCGGAAGCTGTCGAGCGCGTTGGCGTTCACTCCGGCGGCGACGAACTTCTTCGTCGGGACGCTGTCACGCTTCCGTGAAGACGGGCAGTGGGTCTACTACCTGCCCCACACCGTGGGCGCCTCGCGTCCGGAGGGGACCGCGCCCTGTGCGCCCGCCGAACGCAAATCGGCGCCAGCCTGGTGGGGGCGCGGACAACGCATCTCCATCTGTCAGGACAGCTACCGCCCGGAGAACGCCTTCGACGCGGTCGGCTACTGCGGTGGACAACCCGAGCCCACCATCCCCACGCCGCCCAGGCCGGGCTGCGGTTGCGGTCCCCTGCTGTTGGGTTGCCTCCCTCCGGACGAGGAGGCGCCGCGCATGGACCAGCGCTTCGTGGAGGCGATGATGAGCGAGGTGACCGAAACCGGCGCTGAGCTCATGTCGAAGGGGCGCCCCTTCGACGAGTTGATGACGACCTCCTCCACCTGGCAGTCCGGCCTGACGCGCTTCCTGTACCTGCGGCGGGAGATGCTGGCGAAGGTGTCCCAGAAGCCCTTCTCCCCCGCACGGGAGCAGGAGCTGGTGCGGATGCTGGCCACGGTGGACCTGGAGGCCCCGGGCCAGTTCGTCGAGCGCAAGGGCGAATACCAGGGCAGTGGCCTGTTCCTGAACACGCCCGTCATGGCCGCGTTCGTGGGGACGTCCCGCGCGACGATGCAGTTGATGTTGTCGCAGTTCCTCTGCGTGGACTTCCCGGCGAACACCGTGGACAGCGAGACGCTCCTCACCGTCACCGGCGGGCAGCACGAGGGCGTGCGCTTCGAGGTGTACGAGTCCCCCATGCGCAACCAGGGCGCGTGCAGCGGATGCCACGCGCCCATGGACTCGGGCTCGGGCTTCCTGGTGGGCTTGCGTCCGCCCATCTTCGGCTCCATCCCCACCGGCAGACAGGTGGAGGGGGCGCTGTACGTCCACGGCGCCGAGGACTTCCGGGGCAAGGGCAAGGGCACCGCCGCGCTGGCCCGGCTCCTCACCCAGCAGCCCGAGTTCCCCCGCTGCGCCACCTCCCGCATGTTCACCTTCCTCGTGGGTCGACCGCCCCGGAAGACGGCCGAGGAGCGGCGGCTGCTGGAGGAGCTGACCCGGACCTTCGAGCAGAACGGACGGCGGGTCGATGTCCTCATCCGCGCCATCCTGTGGAGCAAGCCGCAGACGGAACCGATGGTGCTCGCGCAATGACCTCCCTCGGTCTGCTGTTCCTCGTCCTGGCGGCGGCGCCGGCGCGTGACGCCGCCGAGGTGCCCCCCAACGTGGCGGTCCTCCTTCAACGCCACTGCGCCGGCTGTCACGATGAGGACAGCTCGCTTGACCTGCGTCAGGTGCCTGGCCCGAGCGACCTGGAGACGTGGCGGGACATCCACAAGGCCGTCGAGACCGGCCGCATGCCTCCCTCCGCGAAGGACGCGGAGGGGCTGTGGAAGGGACCTGGGAACTCACCCGTCCCGCTGGGGCCCGGATACCGGCAGGAGCTCGCCAGCTCCATCGCCGCGCTGCTGGAGGCCCAACAGCACCCCGCCCCGCCGCGCACGGCCATGCAACTGTCCCTGGACGACTGGCTGCTCATCGTCCGCGAGGTGGCGCATCCGTACATGAGCGCGGGCGCGCTCGAGGCCCTCGTCGCTCCTCGGCTGGAGCTCGAGCCCTCCGCCCGCCATCCGCTCATCGCCATGGACGTCTGCACCCGGGTCATCGACACGGACCTGGGGCGCCCCGCCGGAAAGCGGACCTTGGTGGACGTCGCGGAGGGACCTGCCTCGGAGAAGGCGACGGAGGCCATCACACAGCGCCTGTTCCGGCTCGTGTACCAGCAGGAGCCCACCGCCGCGGACACGAAGGATGGACAGGCACGCTTCCGCCGCTTCCAGCGCATCGCGCCGGCGACACGCGACGCGGCGGCGGCGCTGTGCACCAGCTATCTGGCCGGCATCCGGGTGCTGCGGCTGGAACTCGCCCCCGCCCCCACGACAGCGAGATGACGACCATGGCCCGCTCCTCACGACGCGAAGTCCTCCAGGCCCTGGCTGGCGTCAGCGGACTGGCCCTGCTCCCGGCCTGTGGCCTCCACCGCGCGGGCGCGCCCGACGTGAAGTCGACCTCCACGCCACCCGTCGCCCTCCCGCCGCCGTCCACCGCGCGGCCCCACTACTTCGTCCGCATCACCCTCGACGGTGGCTTCGACAGCGTGATGACCGTGGACGCGAAGGACCCCGCCACGGCCGGAGAGGTCGACACCGGATACCGGGCGGCCGAGCGCCTCCAGGGCACGCGCCGCCTGTTCGGGCCGCTCATCGGCGGGCTGCTGCGCCACGACGACGCGCTGTGCCTGGTCCATGGCGTCCGCTACGACACCGTCGCGCACGAGACGGGCGAGGCCATCCTGCGCGCGGGCCACCAGCGACATGGCGCCAGCACCCCGCCCTTCGGCGACGTGCTCGGAGGCCTGTTGCCGGGCAGCGCCCCCATCCCGCACCTCCACATCCAGACCGGATTCCCGCGGCCACCGCGCCCCCTGGACGCGCTGCCGCTGCCCGGCAACCCGGAGGGCCGCGCCATTCCCCTCGCGGGAGGACTGAGCATCGACCCCGCGACGGTGGAGCTGCTCACCGGTGAGCCCCGGCGGGGCCTGTTCGACACGCCTCCCTGGTTCGAGGAGATGCAGGCCCTGCGGCACGAGGAGGCCCGCCAGTGGCTCGGCGGGAGACCGGAGGAGCTCGCCGCGCACGAGCAGACGCTTCAACAGGGCCAGCACCTCCAGCGCCTGCTATCCACCGCGGACCGACACACGGCGCTTCGTGGAAGTCCGCTGGGGCCCGGCCTCCAACTCGCCTTCCATGCCGTGCGTGGCAATCACGCGCGCTTCGTCACCGTGCGCTCGCCCCGCGTCTGGTTGGACACGCACACCGACAACGTGGCGCTCCAGTCAGCGCGCACGCGCCCCATCTTCGACGACATCGCCGGCTTCCTGGACCTGCTCCAGCGCGAGCGCAACGCGTTCGGCACGCTCCTGGAGCAGACCACCGTCGTGATCGCCTCCGAGCTGGGCCGCTTCCCCAAGCTGAACATGGTGCGGGGCAAGGACCACTGGCCCGAGAACAGCTGGATTCTCCTGGGGCGTGGCATCCGCGCGGGCGCGACGGTCGGCCAGACGGACGCGAGGTTCCGCGGCGTCTCCATCGACTATCGCAGCGGCAGCGCGACCGAGGGGCAACGGCGCCCGCTCGAAATCGACGCGCTCTTCGCCACCCTGCTGCACCTGGCCGGAGGAGATCCGCTCCGCCACGACTACGGGCGGGACATGCTGCTGCACGGCATCCTCGCCTGACGAAGACGACGAACCCCGACAGCTCGCTCGCCCTCCCCGGTGGGTCTCGTCTTGCCTGACGTTCGCTGAACAGAGCCCGAAGTCCACCCGCTGCCCCAACCTATCCGGAGACGTTCATGCAAGGAGCCAAGCAGCCCATCGCGAAACACCTGAAGACCCTGACCGGCCGTGTCGCCGTGGTGACCGGCGCCAGCCGCGGCGCGGGGCGCGCCATCGCCCTGGTGCTCGCCGAAGCCGGCGCCACTGTCTATGTCACCGGTCGAAGCGCCTCTGCCGGTCAGACCACCGAGGGGCTCCCCGGCACGGTGGAGAACGCCGCCGAGGAGGTGACGCAGCGAGGGGGGAAGGGAATCGCCGCGCGGGTGGACCACACGAACGAGCAGGACGTGGCCGCGTTCTTCGAGCGCGTCAAGCGCGAGTCCGGGCGGCTGGACCTGCTCGTCAACAACGTCTGGGGAGGTTACGAGCAGTATGACGGCCCCGACTTCGACCTGCCGTTCTGGGAGCAGCCCACGGAGAAGCGCTGGCAGGGCATGTATGTCGCCGGCCTGCGCGCGCACTTCCTGTCGAGCCGGTTCGCCGCGCCGCTGCTCATCGGGCGCAAGGCCGACGCGCCTCCGGGCCTCATCGTCAACACGGTGGGCTGGGCCTACGGCGAGTACCTGCGCAACCTGTACTACGACGTCGCCAAGTCCGCGATCATCCGCATGAGCTTTGGCATGGGGCTGGAGTTGAAGAAGCACCACGTCGCGGCGGTGGCCCTGGCACCGGGCTTCATGCGCACCGAGCGAGTGATGGCCGAGCACGCCAAGGGTCCCTTCGACCTGAGCGGCACCGAGTCGCCCGAGTACGGAGGCAGGGCCGTGGCCGCGCTGGCCGGGGATCCGCGCATCATGGAGCGCAGCGGGAAGCTGTTCACCTCCGGCGACCTGGCGCGCGAGTACGGCTTCACGGACGTGGATGGCAAGCAGCCCGAGGGCTTCCGCATCCCGCCCTACGGGGAGGACGAGGCCCCCCAGAGCACGGGGACCTGAGCACTTGCTCCGTGGGCCCGCCCCGCCATGACGGGACGGGCCCGCCTCCGAGCCTCAGGACTCCAACGCGAAGTCGAACCCCAGCAAGGTGCTGCCCGCCTGCGCGAACCATCCATCCGTGGCGGAGGCGTGCTGGGTGAGCACATGGATGTCGCGGAAGCGCCGCTGGAGGGTGGAGCCGTCCCGGACGGGGCTGGTGCCGCTGGCGCGATAGCAGGCGCTCACCACCTCGGCGGCGGTGTCCACGAGCCACGCGGTGGTGCTTAGAATCTCCGGTGCGAAGCCGGAGGCGGAGTCCGGCGCCTCGACGCAGGTGGTCCAGAAGCGCCCCGAGAGTTCCTGGAGCAGGGCGCGCGCCGCGCGCAGGTCGGATTGGGCGCGCCCCAGCCGGTGCTGGAACTGGGGTGACTCGCGCAGGGTGTGGCGCGCATACAGGCGCTTCTTCCCCGCCTTCGCCAGGGCGACCACGTCGTCGAGCGCCGCCTGCGCGATTCCGACCGCCACCGCGCCGATGTGCAGGCTGATCTGGAGCGGAGGGGCCACGAAGTGGGGGC
>NZ_JABUMQ010000227.1:0-18651 GCF_013336645.1 Myxococcus sp. CA039A
CCACCCACCCCCCGTGTTGCCACGGGCCCATCACCAGCGTGTTCGCCACGCCCGGGTTCTGCTTCTCGATGGCCGCGTACGTCCGCAAGGGGCCGTACAGGTCCTCGGTGTCGTACCAGCCGCCCACCACCAGCATCGCCGCCTTCAGGCCCTTCAGGTGCGGCAAGAGATTCCGCGCCTGCCAGAAGGCGTCGTAGTTGGGATGCGCGGTGACGTCCTTCCAGAACGCGACGTCGCCCTTGAAGTACTTCGTCTCCGCGTTGCTCAGCGGGCCCAGGTCCATGAAGAACTCGTAGCCGTCCGGCGTGCCGTATTCGAAGCGCGCCCAGTCCTCGCTGTCCGTGGGCGCCGGCCGGGGCTTGCCGAACCCCGAAAAGAAGTTGAACGCGAGCGACAGGTTGAAGGCGCCATGCCGGTGCATGTCGTCCCAGAACCAATCCGCGATGGGCGCCTGCGGAGACACCGCCTTGAGCGCCGGGTGGCCGCTGATGGCACCCGCGGAGGCGTAGAAGCCGGGATAGGAGATGCCCCACTGCCCCACCTTGCCGTTGTTGTTCGGCACGCGCGCCAGCAGCCAGTCGATGGTGTCGAACGTGTCGGTGCTCTCGTCGGTGTCCTTCGCGCCCTTCTTCGGGTTGATGGGACGCACGTTGACGAAGTCGCCCTCCGACATGAGGCGGCCACGCACGTCCTGGAACACGAAGATGAAGCCCTCCTTCTCGAACGCCTCGCTCGGCCCGAGCTGCGTCTTGTAGCGGTCCAGTCCATACGGCGCGACGCTGTAGGGCGTGCGCACCATCAGGATGGGGTAGCGCTTGCTGGGAGAGGCATCGACGGGGATGTAGACGGAGGTGAAGAGCTTCACGCCATCCCGCATGGGGATGCGGTACTCGAACTTGGTGTAGCGCGAGCGGATGCGCTCCGTGCGCTCAGGTGTCGAGGCACCGGGGGCCTTCGACGGAGTCGGTGGCGGCGTCTGGGCGACGGCGGGACTTGCGAGGGACAACCAAAGCAGCGCCGCGAGACTGCGAGACACGGGGGACATGCACGCTCCAGTAAAGGGACGCGACATCGTGGGGGACACAACCGCCCCCGAACGGCCCGGGAGGCCGTTTGTTCCCGAGCCCGAGGGGACGTCAGCTCCGTCCTTCTCCGCCCTCGTCCGGGGCACTGTCCAGCCCGTACTTGCGCAGCTTGTCGTGCAGGGTGGCCCGGCCAATCCCCAGCCGCCGAGCCGCCCCGCTGCGGTTTCCTCCCTCGATGCGCAGTGCGTCGAGTACGAGCCCCCGCTCATAGGCCTCCACCCGCTCCTTGAGCCCCATCCCCGTGGCGGCCTCGCCCTCCTCGCTCCGGAGTCCCTCGGCCACGGGCCCCGTCGACGCGGCGCCAGCCGACCGAGGCTCGGAGGTCGGCAGGAGGGACAGGTCCAGCTCTCCCTCGCTCGACAGCGCCACCAGGCTCTCCAGGGTGTTCTCCAGCTCGCGCACATTGCCGGGCCAGGGCAGCGCCATCAGCCGCTCCACGAAGCCCGGCGGCACCTTCAACGGGCCCGTGTGGAACCGGCCGCTGAAGCGGTCCAGGAACATCCGTGACAACACGGGGATGTCCTCGGGGCGCTCGCGCAACGGCGGCACGCGGAGCTGCACCACGTTGAGCCGGTAGTAGAGGTCCTCGCGGAACTGCCCCTCCGCCGCGCGCTTGCGCAAGTCCCGGTGCGTGGCGGCCAGGATGCGGACGTCCACCTTCACCGGCCGGTCTTCTCCCACCGGGCGGACCTCGCCCTCCTGGAGCACCCGCAACAGCTTGGCCTGGAGTGGAGGCGCCAGCTCTCCGACTTCATCCAAGAGCAGCGTGCCTCCGTCCGCTTCGCGAAACAGCCCGGGGCGGACCCGATTCGCTCCCGTGAACGCACCCTTCGAGTGACCGAACAGCTCCGCCTCCGCGAGCTCCTCGGTGAGGGCCGCGCAGTTGAAGCGCAGATAGGGTCCGTTCGCGCGCGGTGAGGCGCGCACCAGGGCCTCCGCCACCCGCTCCTTGCCGGTGCCGCTCTCCCCGGTGATGAGCACCGTCACGTCGCGGGAGCCAGCGCGTTGGACCAACTGCGCCAGCCGACCCATGGGCTCCGAGGAGAACACCATGGAGCGTGACAGGTTCAGCTCCCCTGTCAGCCGCTCGTTTTCATGGCGCAGCCGGACCGACTCCAGGGCGCGCGTGACGACGGCGAGCAGCTCATCCACGTCGAAGGGCTTGCGGAAGTAGTCATAGGCGCCCGCCTTCACCGCCTCCACGGCGAAGCGCTCCGAGCCATGCGCCGTGATGACGATGATGCGCGGCGCGTGGGGCACCCCGCTGACCCGGCGCACCAGCTCCATGCCGTCCATCCGGGGCATGCGCAGGTCGGTGATGACCAACTCGAACGCGCGCGACGCCAGCTTCTCCAACGCGGCCTCGCCGTCCTCCGCCTGCTCCACCTCCACGCCGGACAGGCTGCGCAACATCTCCCGCAGCGTGAAGCGCACGCCCGCGTCGTCGTCCACCACCAGCACGCGCGATACGGCGCCCGGCTCACCGCGCATGGGCCACCTCGCGCACGTCCCTCACCGGGCCCAGGGTGTCCGCGGGAAGCTCGCGCGGCAACATCATCTCCGCCACACAGCCCCCGGACGCCTCGTTGCGCAGCGTCACCTCGCCACCATGCTGCCGCGCCAGCGCACGGGCCACCGTCAAGCCGAGCCCCGAGCCCTTCGACTTCGTGGTGACGCCCGCGTCGAAGGCCCTCGAGGACACCTCGGGTGACAGCCCTGCTCCCGAATCCCGGATGAACACGCGCACATCTCCCAGGCTGCCGGATTCGACATCCACCACCACCTGACCTCCCCGTGGACTCGCGTCGATGGCGTTGTGCAGCAGGTTCATCACCACCTGCTTCACCTTGCGAGGATCACACGCCGCGACCACCGGACCATCACCGCCCCGGGCCAGTCGGACACCGTGCTCGGCGGCGAGGCCCTCGTGCAGCACCACGGCCTCGTCACACAGCGCCGCCAGGTCCACCTGGCTGACGGACAGCGGAACCAGCGGTCGCGAGAAGTTGAGGAACTCCTCCAGGATGTCCTGCATGCGCGTCACCTCGCCGGCCAGCACCTCCAGGCGCTCCGACGGCTGCGCGCGCTCCGGCTCGCGCCGCATGAGCTGCGTCAACCCTTTCACCGTGGCGAGGGGATTCTTCAGCTCGTGGGCAATCTCTCCCGACAAGGACTCCAGCGTCCGAGCGTGGGCGCGATGCGTGGCGAACAGCTCGTCACGCTGATGGAAGGACTCCGCCAGCATGTCCTCGAAGGTGCCCCGGACGGCGGCGCCCACGATGTTGGCGGCCACCACCAGGAGCAGGATGAACACCGCGAGGGCCAGGAGCATCTCGCGAGGCGGCTCTCCCAGGAACGACAGGTGCAAAGGGGGAGTCCACTCGAGCAGGTGCGCCGCCGCCAGCAGGGACACGAGCCCCAGCTCCTCCAACATCAACAGGAGCCGCTGACGCGGAGGGAGCACCGCCGCCCCCACGAAGGCCAGCGGGAGGACGAGCGGCAGCAACGGACTGGCCAGCCCTCCCGTCCCCCACGTCAGGCTCTGCTCCAGGATGATGCCCAACGTCAGGTTGCCGGAGATGCTGCGCTCCGTGAGGCCCTCTCGCTCGTAACGGCGCAGCTCGAAGAAGAAGAACGACAGGGCCAACACCACCTGGATGGGCAACCAGATGCGGCGCCAGGGCGCGCCATCCATGAGCGTCGCCCCGGCGACAGCCACCATCAGCAGGATGCCGCCATACGCACGCAGGCGCACCATGCGGCCAAAGATGCGGCCGATGTGCTTGAGCCGGAGGGCCTCGTAGCTGCGCCGGGTTCGCGGGTCCATGTCCACCTTGTCAGGTCGAGGTGAGCCCGGCCCGGATGCTGGCCTGCCGCTGCGAATAGAGGCGCGCCAGGTTGTTGATGTCGTCGTTCTCGAGCACCTTCTTCGGCGCCCCCAGCTCGGCGGTGGCCACCATCGCCAACCCCACCGCCTCCGTGGTCGTCACGAACCCGGGAGCCACGGCCTTGAGCACCGGGTACAGCGGGCTGAGCACCTTGTAGAGAACCCGGTAGACCCGCGTCTTCGACACGATTCCGTGCATCGGCCGGATGATTCCGGGCCGGAACAGGTACACGGCGCGGAACGGCATCGCGAGCAGCGCGTTCTCCGTGCGCCCCTTGACGCGCGCCCACATCGAACGCCCCTTCTCCGTGCTGTCCGTCCCCGCGCCCGAGACGTAGATGAAGGTCATCCTCGGGTTGACCCGCGCCAGCACCTGCGCCACCGACAGCGTCAGGTCATACGTCACCCGCCGGTAGTCCTCCT
This sequence comes from Myxococcus sp. CA039A, assembly GCF_013336645.1. Classification (NCBI taxonomy): domain Bacteria; kingdom Pseudomonadati; phylum Myxococcota; class Myxococcia; order Myxococcales; family Myxococcaceae; genus Myxococcus; species Myxococcus sp. CA039A. The sequence continues at coordinate 4,396 of NZ_JABUMQ010000227.1, forward strand.
CATTCATCCCCGCCGAGGACACGCCCAGGCAGAAGAAGCAGGCGTCATAGCCGTCCAGCGAGGACTCCGAGGACGCGTCCAGGAAGTCCTTGAGCGACAGCTCACGCAGCTTCTCGTGACGCTGCCCCGTCTCCGCACGACCCACCGCGAGCACCTGCTCCACGCTCGGAGAGCGCAGACACTCGCGCAGCACTCCCTGCCCCACCATGCCCGTCGCGCCAAAGAGGAGGACCTTCATGGCTGGCCTCCGGGCTGGTTCGCCGTCACGGGCGTCCCCATTCCCGTGGAGAGGATGGGATGTTGCTCCGCGGTCTCCCACGCCAGCTCCGGCCACCATCGCTGCCGAACACCCGCTGCTTCGAGCTCCGGCTCCACGCTCTGTCCAGGCCTGGGCAGCACCAGCGTCACGGAGAGGCGCTCGGCCGCCGCGCGCGCCCGTTCAGCCGGCTCCGTCCAGCCATGGTAGGCGAGCCCGAAGAGGGCCCAGTGCACCGGAATCATGACCTTTCCCCGTAGCATCTGGTGTGCCAACACCGCCTGCTCGGGACCGATGTGCCAGTCCGGCCAGGCGCGGTGGTACTGCCCCGTTTCGATCATCGTCACATCGAAGGGCCCCAGCCGCTCGCCGATGTCCCGCATGGCCGGGAACAGGCCCGTGTCACCGGAGTAGAACGCGCGGTTCTTGGCGCCGATGAGCGCGTAACCGGCCCAGAGCGTGGAGTCCTTGTCGAACAGGAACCGCCCGGAGGCATGGCGCGCGGGGGTGGCGACGACCTCCAGCTCCCCGACCCGGGTGCGCTCCCACCAGTCGAGCTCCACGATGCGCTCCGCCGGAATGCCCCAGTACTCCAGATGCGCACCCACGCCGAGCGGCACGATGAACACCAGCTTGGAGTCCTTCACGGAGTCCCTCAACGCCAGGAGCGTCGGCCGGTCCAGGTGGTCGTAGTGGTCATGCGAGATGACCACCGCGTCGATGGGAGGCAGGTCCGCCAGGGCGATGGGCGGCGCGAACCACCGCTTGGGGCCCACCCAGGAGTAGGGCGAGACGCGCTCGCTCCACACGGGGTCCGTCAGGATGCGATGTCCGTCGATCTCCACCAACTGCGAGGAATGCCCCATCCACGTCACCCGCAGGCCCGTCGCGGGCGGCGACTGGAAGCGCTGGGGGTTGATGTGCTCCACCGCCAGCGGCTCCCCGGGACTGGTGTGGGGGCTGGTGTGGAGCAGCCCCGACATCATCTCCCCGAAGTGGTTCACCAGCGGCTGGGGGTTGTCGAAGTGCCCGTCCTTCCACTGGGGCGAGCGCTCCATTCGCTCCCGCCGAGCCCCCGTGGCGCTCTTGCCGAAGCCCGTATGGCCATCCACGACGAGCACGAGGATGCCCACCGCCAGCACCGCGCCCAGTCCCATCGCTCCACGGCGCAGGACACGCCGCCAACCTCGCGTCTTCATCGGGATGCTCCCAGGGGCATGCACAGCGCGCGAATCGCGACGCCGATGCCTTGAACGAATGCCTCACGCGTACCGCTGCTGTACTTGAGCCCCCGCGCCGTCGCGTAGAGCGTGTCGGTGAGCTGCCGCGCGGTGAGGCCGGTGGACTTGTAGGCGGCGACCAGTCCCGAGGCGCGCAGCAGCTTCGCCACCGCCTCCAGGAACAAGTTCTCATGGCGCGTCGCCACCTCTTGCACGCCGGAGGCGCTCAGGACCTCGGACAAATCCCTGGCGTCCGCACCCAGCATTCCGACGTAGCGGCCAACCCAGGCATCGAAGCCCCGCACCAACCGCTCCTCCAGCGGAAGGGAGACATCCGACAGCCCCTCGCTGGCGAGCCGCAGCGAGACCTCCATCGAGTGCTGCAACGTGGCGAGGAAGAGGTCTTCCTTCGTCGCGAAGTGCAGGTACAGCCCCTGGCGCGACACGTCGGCGGCCCGGGCCACCTGGTCCATGGAAGTCTTCCGGAAGCCGTAGCGCAGGAAGACGCCGAGCGCCGCGTCCAGCAACCGGTTCCGCCGCGCGTCGTCCGGCGGTTTCTCGGGTGACTTCAGTTCGGTCCCCATCTTGGACAGATTTGACAAGATGGACCCAGATTGTCAATTCAATCGACCCCCACCCCAGGGGCCGCGACCTCGGCTCAGCGCACGCCGGCGCGGCCTCCGTCGAGCACTCGCAGCGCGGGCTTCGACGTCCGACGGGCTCCGGTGGAGGGCTTGTCCGCCTTTCCGCTCGCCGCCTTCACGACGCGCCGAGGGGGCGTTCGGGAAGTCGTCGAGCCGCGTCCGCTCACTCGGCCCCGGCGAGGCGCGGGCTTGGCCTTGGGCGTGCGCGGAGCGGGGAACGGCAGGCAGAAGAACAGGTACATGTCGAGCAGCATGGGGCCTCTTCGCCTTCAACGGGTGCGCACGGAATGTGGCGCGCGGTTCATGAGCAATGGCGATGCCACCGTCCTCATCCTTCGAGGAAGGCGTGCGCAAGGTGCCACGGTGGGTGGGCGCGAACCCGTGAAGAAGCATGAAGATGGCGTGGCGAAAGCCCCTTCTCTCCTCGGAAGGAAGGCTCTCCTCAAGGGGCATGCGCACCTTTCCATCCGAGGCGAGGAGCGCCCCCGCCAACGCACCTGACGGGTGTCGGCCTTCCGGCGGGGGTGCCGGGTTTCCGGCAGGGGTTCCGCACGGGCCTCCGACACCCACGTGAGTGCTCACGGCGAGCGAGCGCTGGCATGGGCCTTGCCATCAAGGCGGGCGTCACCGCGGGGGGAAACCGCGGCATCGAGGAGAGGCTCCATGCGACGTGCCGTCGTGGTGTTCGTGGTCCTGGTGGTGGTGCTCGCCACCCTGTTGGGCGTGCGCATCCTGAAGGACCGGCGGGCCGCGGAGGGACCGGCCGGAGGGTCGGGAGTCGTGGAGGGCACGGCGGTGGACGTGCGGGCCCGGCTCAATGCGCGAGTGCTGGCGCGACACGTGGAGGAAGGTGGGCGCGTGGAGAAGAACGCGGTGCTCGTCACCCTGGACTGCACCGAGCCCGAGGCGGGGCTGAGTGAAGCCTCCGCGAGACTGGCCATGGCGCAGGCGCAGGCGGACGGTGCGCGCGCGGCGGCGGTGGCCGCGGGGCGCAGCAGTGAAGCCGTCGCCGCGCAAGCCGAGGGGAGCCAGTCGCAGATTGCCTCACTGGCGGACCAGCAGGGACTGGCCCAGCGACAGGCGGACCGGCTCCAGCAGATGGGGGATGCGACGACGGCGGCCGCGTTGGACCAGGCGCGAGCCCATGCCCAGTCCCTGGAGCAGCAGCTCTCGGCGGCACGACATGCGAGCACCGCGGCGTCCCGACAAGCTCGCGCCGCCACCGAACAGGAGCGCGCGAGTCTCCAGCAGGCCGAGTCCGCCCTGCGCGCCATCCAGGCCGCGGAGGCCACGGTGCGCCGGGCCCAGGTGTCGGTGGCGGAGTGCGAGCTGCGCGCGCCCCTGAGCGGCACGGTGGAGACCCTGCCGCTGGAGGTGGGCGAGCTGGCCCTGCCGGGAGCGATTGTCGCGCGACTGGTGGACACGCACCGGCCCAAGGCGACGTTCTATCTGCCGAACGCGGAGCTGGCGGCGGCGAAGCCGGGTCAGTCCGCCACGGTGCGCGCGGATGCGTATCCGGACCGGACCTTCCAGGCGCGCGTCGTCACCGTGGCGCGCGAGGCCGCCTTCACGCCGCGCAACGTGCAGACGCGCGGAGACAGAGACCGTCTCGTCTATCCCGTCGAGGTGCACATCGACGCGCCGGAGGGAGTGCTGCTTCCGGGCATGCCCGTGGACATCACCCTGGGGCCGGTGAATGACGCGGCGGTCGCGGAGCAGCGGCCATGAGCACCTGCCCGGACGTGGACGTGGCCCTGGAGGACGTGCGCCGTGGCTTCGGGGCGACGCAGGCGCTCAAGGGTGTGTCGCTGGCCGTCCACACCGGAGAGGTCTACGGACTGGTGGGACCCGACGGCGCGGGGAAGACGACGGCCATCCGGTTGATGGCGGGGCTGCTCCTTCCGGACGCGGGGCGCGTGAAGATGCTGGGTGAGGACCCGGCGGATTCGCGCTCCCCGGTGCGGGAGTCGCTGGGCCTGGTGCCCCAGCGGAACACGCTCTACGGAGACCTGAGCGTCGACGAGAACCTGCACTTCTTCGCGCAGCTGTTCGGCCTGTCGCGAAAGGACTTCTCCGAGCGACGTGAGCAGCTGCTGGATATCACCCGACTGAGCCGCTTCACGGACCGGCGCGCGGACGCACTGTCGGGCGGCATGTACAAGAAGCTGGCGCTGGCGTGCGCCCTGCTCCACCGCCCCCGCGTGCTGCTCCTGGACGAGCCCACCAACGGCGTGGACCCGGTGAGCCGCCGCGAGCTGTGGGAGCTGCTCTACGGCCTGGTCCACGAAGGCATGACGCTGCTCGTCTCCACGCCATACATGGACGAGGCGGCGCGGTGCCACCGGGTGGGCCTCCTCTACGCGGGAGAGCTCATCGCGGAGGGAGACCCTCGGGAGCTGGCGCGCCAGCACGGGGTAGCAGCCTCCAACTTCGAGGCGGTGTTCCTGGCCCTCGTCGAGAAGCGCACCGGTGGGAGGGCCGCATGACTCCGGCCATCGAGGTGCATCACCTCACGCGACGCTTCGGGAGCTTCACCGCGGTGGACGACGTGAGTTTCGAGGTGGGCGCGGGCGAAATCTTCGGCTACCTGGGCGCCAACGGCGCGGGCAAGTCCACCACCATCCGGATGCTGTGCGGACTGCTGAAGCCCACGGGCGGAGGCGCGCGTGTCGCGGGCTTCGACGTGGGCCAGGAGCCCGAGCGCGTGAAGGCCGGCATCGGCTACATGTCCCAGAAGTTCTCGCTGTACCTGGACCTGAGCGTGCGGGCGAACCTGGAGTTCTTCGCCTCGGCCTATGGCGCCCATGGCCGGGAGCTGAAGACGCGCATCGGGGAGATGGTGGAGCGGATGCAACTGGGCGCGGTGCAGGACGAGGTGACGGGCGCGCTGCCCGGAGGAATGCAACAGCGCGTGGCGCTGGCCAGCGCGGTGCTTCACCGGCCTCGCATCGTCTTCCTGGACGAGCCCACCGCGGGCGTCGACCCGGTGCAGCGACGCTCCTTCTGGGAGTTGATTCGCGATCTCGCCTCACGCGGCACCACCGTCTTCGTCACCACCCACTACATGGACGAAGCGGAGAACTGCGCGCGCATCGGCATCATGGTGGACGGGAAGCTGGTGGCCCTGGATACCCCCGAGGGACTGAAGCGGACGCACGCGCCCGGCCGGGTGCTGGAGGTGCGCGGTCCCCGCCTCTCCCCCGCACTGGACTCGCTGCGCGGCATGGCGGGCGTGCTGGATGTGAGCCGCTTCGGCTCCGGCGCCACCGTGCGCGTGGACCCGGAGCGCCTGTCCGCGGAAACCCTGGCGGACTGGCTGCGTGCGTGGGGCGTGGACCCGCTGGAGCTGGAGGACTCGGCGCCGACGCTGGACGACGTGTTCCTGGCGCTCACCGCCCGCGCACAGCGGGGAGAGGACTAAAGCGCCCATGGCCGCGACACGTGTGAATCGCCGGATGGGACGCATCCTCGCGATGGCGGGCAAGGAAGTGCTGCACATCCGCCGGGACATCCGCACCCTCTATCTGGCGCTGGCGATGCCCGTGTTGATGCTGGTGCTGTTCGGCTTCGGCATCAGCTTCGACGTGGACCATCTGGAGTTGGTCGTCGTGGACCAGGACCGCACGGACCTGTCGCGAGAGCTGGTGCGCCAGGTCACCGCGTCCCAGGAGTTCGTGGTCGTCCAGGACGGCACGTCGCCGGACGAGGCGCTCGGAGCGCTGCGCCGGGGCGCCGCGACGGGCGTGTTCCTCATCAACAAGGGCTTCGCCGAGGACGTGAATCGCGGGGGCGCCCAGGTCCAGTTGCTGGTGGACGGCTCGGACGGCAACACGGCCACGCAGGCGCTCGCCAAGGCCCAGGCCCTGGTCGAGATGGCGGGTCGGAACCTGGGAGGCCCGGTGCGGGTGACCGCGCCTCCGCTGGAAGCGCGCGTGCGCACGCTGTTCAATCCGGATGCGCGCTCCGCGATGTTCCTGGTGCCGGGACTCGCGGCGTACCTCCTGGCCATCGTCGCGGTGCTCATCACCGCGCTGACGGTGGCGCGCGAGTGGGAGCGGGGCTCGATGGAGCAGCTCTTCGCGACGCCCGTGGGCCGATTGGAGATCGTCGTGGGCAAGCTGCTGCCCTACCTGGGCATCGGCCTGCTCCAGGTGCTGCTGGTGCTCACGGTGGGCGCCTGGGTGTTCGACGTGCCGGTGCGCGGAAGCCTCCTCGCCCTGGGGCTGGGCTCGTTCCTGTTCCTGGTGGGGATGTTGGGCCAGGGGCTGCTCATCTCCGTGGTGACGCGCAACCAGGTGGTGGCGACGCAGGTGGCGACCATCACCTCGGTGCTGCCGTCGATGCTCCTGTCAGGCTTCATCTTCCCGATTGAGAACCTCCCGCCGCCGCTCAAGCTCATCAGCACGCTGATACCGGCGCGGTATTTCGTGGCGACGCTGCGCGGGGTGCTGCTGCGCGGAAATGGCCTGGACGTGCTGTGGCCGCAGTTGGTGGCCCTGGCCCTGTTCGCGGCCCTCGTGCTGGCGGTGGCGACCCGTCGCTTCCAACGACGTCTGGACTGAATGGAGGCTCGCGAGCATGCATCCGCTGATGGTGCAGTACCGCGCGGTGGTGGTGAAGGAAGTGCGCCAGACGGCGAGAGATCGCCGCGTCATGGCGCTCCTGACGCTGGCTCCGTTGATTCAGCTCTTCATGCTGGGCTTCGCGGTGAACTTCGACGTGCGCCATGTCCCCACGGTGGTGGTGGACCGGGACAAGACGGCGGAGACCCGCGACTACGCCCGCGCCCAGCTCGCCGGGGACACCCTCGACTTGAAGGCCGAGGTCGCCGACGAGGTCGCCGCCGAGGAGGCCCTGGAGCGCGGCGAAGCCTCCGTGGCGCTCATCTTCCCCCGCGACTTCCAGAAGGACGTGCTGCGAGGCCAGGGGGCCCAGGTACAGGCGCTGGTGGATGGCTCGGACCCGACCCGCTCGTCCGTCGCGGCGAACGCGGTGGCGCAGTACGCGGTGCTCCGGGCGATGCGCATGGCGCGTGAGCAGGCCCAGGGCCAGGGCGAGGCGGCCCCCCGCTCCCCGGTGGAGCTGGTGCCTCGCGTCCTCTACAACCCGGAGCTGTCCACGTCCGTGTACGTGGTGCCGGGCATCGCCGCGATGCTGCTGCTCATCGTCACCACGGTCATCATGGCCATGGGCCTGTCCCGCGAGCGCGAGACGGGAACCCTGGAGCAGCTCCAGGTGACGCCGCTGCGGCCCGGCATCCTGATGATGGGCAAGGTGACACCGTTCCTGTTGATTGGCCTGGTGGACGTGGGGCTCGCGCTGAGCGTGGGAGCCTGGGTCTTCAAGGTCCCCTTGCGCGGAAGCCTCACGCTCGTCGCGGTGGCCACCCTCTTCTACCTGCTGTGTACGCTGGGCGTGGGGCTGCTCATCGCGACGGTGAGCCGCACGCAGCAGCAGGCTTTCGTCGGAGGGTTCCTCTTCGTCCTGCCCGCGGTGCTCCTGTCCGGAGTGATGAGTCCCATCCGGGCAATGCCGGACTGGCTGGCGTGGGTGACGTACCTGAACCCCGTGCGCTACTACGTGGAGGTGCTGCGCGGCGCGCTGCTCAGGGACGCGGGGCTGGCGGACCTGTGGCGGCAGGTGCTCGCGCTCGCCGTCTTCGGCGCCATGATGATGGCCGTGGCCGCGCGCCGCTTCCACAAGACCTCGGCCTGAGCCCCCAAGGGTGCTTGCTCAATCCGCGGGCAGGGTCGCCAGGAGGCCCTGCTCCTCGGGGAGCGACTGGGTCTTCCACCAGAACGTGGCCGCGTGCTTGTTGCCGCTGTCGTGCCGCTGCGTCCACTTGAAGGCCCCCGTGCAGTTGGGGCCATCCGTCAGCGTCAGCTCGCTCGCGGCGATGGCGTGGTCATCCCCATCGAAGTAGCCGGGGTGCTTGCACACGCCGACGACCTGGAGTCCTTCGTCGCCCTTCCCCGTCGGACATCCCGTGCCGATGGCGTACGTGGGCGTCGAGGCGTTGTAGGCGATGGACGACGACGTGCTCAGACTCCCGCTGGAAGCCACGCCCGTGGCCCGCGCGAAGACCCAGTCGAGGATGCGGTCCCTCGCGGCGGTCACGGCCTGCGCATGTCCGGACGCGCTCGGGTCGGTGATGGTGCCGTGGCAGAACGAGCCGTACTTGATGCCGTGGGACGGCCGCCACGTCTTGCCCGCCGCGGGCGTCATGCCCAGCCCCACGGCGAGGCCACTGCCCTGCGCATCGAAGGGCAACGAGCCGTCGCTGTAGCCCGTCCACAGCGAGGGCGAGCAACTCGCCCAGGACGTGAGCATCAGCGCGTGCTTGTTGCGCGCCACCCAGTCCGCCGCCGGGAAGCCCCCGACGTTGCCCGCGTACTCGCACCACCCGTTGCCCGGAGCACACGAGTCCCCGTACCCGAGGATGACCTCTCCGTTCTTGCAGGTGGTGACGAAGCTGGCCGCGCCAACGACGTTGTATTTGCTGGTGCCCAGCGAATCGACCATGCCCTGGATGGACACCACACCGGCGATGCGTCCTTGCACGCCCCAGTCCTGGGTGCCGACACCGTCCACGCCCACGTTGGCGGCGACCTCCAAGGCCACCCGACCGCCGGTGCTGTGGCCCACGAGCAGGACGTTCTTCGCGTCCGAGGGGAATCTCCGCTCGATTTCGCGCGCCAGCCGGTAGCGCCACTCGTAGGCCGTGGTGCAGGGCGCGCCCTGGCGTGACGCGGAGCACCCCGGGTCTCCCGCCTCCCAGTCATCCATGTTCAAGGGATTCGTCGAGTCCGAGGGGTGATGCGCGGAGGCAGGCGCGGTGTAGAGGTTCGCGCGAGCGCTGCGCACCACCACCGTCGTCCCGGGATGCGCGGCCTCGTAGGCGGCGATGCGCGCGGGAAGCGCGGCGTTGATGGCCGCGTCGAGTTCGTCCAGGGAGCCCTCGGCACGCTCGCGCTGTCCCTGACAGCCCTTCACACCGTGCACATACAGGAGGTTGAGCTGCACCGTGCCCTGTTGCGCCAGCGCGGCGACCGTGCCGCCCGGGTCGGCCACCTCGGGGAGCGAAGACTCCTGGGGACCACAGCCAGACAGACCTACCACGCAGGACAGCATCAGCCAGTGACGCGGCGCCATGGTGACGGCTCCAAGCCTCGAAGAGGGGGCGCTACCGTAGTCCAGGACGCACCCGTCGTGGGGACTCGCGACCAGGGAAACAGGCGGCACGTGTGCTCGCTCGCGCGTCCTCGCACTGTGACTGGAAAGCCCGGCGGGCGTGCGTTACAGCCCCGCTCCAGCATGTCCCAGACCGCCGCCTCCGCCCTCTCCGTCTTCCGCCACCGCGACTTCCGCACGTATCAAATCGCCCGGCTCTGCGCGGTGCTCGCCATGCAGATCGAGTCGGTGGCCATCGGCTGGCAGGTCTACGAGGTGACGGGCAGCGCCCTCGCGCTGGGCTACACGGGGCTCTCCCAGTTCATCCCCTTCCTCGCCTTCTGTCTGGTCGGTGGCCAGGTCGCCGACCGGTTTGATCGCCGCATCATCCTGGCCATCTGTCAGAGCGTGATGTTGCTGTGCAGCCTCGCGCTCCTCGCGTTCTCCCTGGGCCACATCCGGGACGTGCGCTTCGTGTACGGCGTCCTGGTCCTCTTCGGCACGGCTCGCGCGTTCTACGCCCCCGCGGGGTCGGCGATGACGGCGCAGTTGGTGCCGAAGGACGAGCTGACGCGCGCGGTCGCCGTGAACTCCACGACGTGGCAGGTGGCCACCATCGCGGGCCCGGCGGTCGGCGGAGTCCTCTACGGCTGGGCGGGCGCCACCGGGGCCTACCTGGGCTCCGCGTCGCTCTGCGCGCTGACGGTGGTGTGGATCCTCTCGCTGAAGGTGCGGACCGGGCGGGCCTCGGCGCAGCCGCTGTCCTTCACCACGCTCGTGGCGGGGCTGGGCTTCGTGCGCCGGCAGCGGTTGCTGCTGGGGAGCATCACGCTGGACCTCTTCGCCGTGTTGCTGGGCGGCGCGGTGGCGCTCCTGCCCATCTACGCGCGGGATGTCCTGCACACCGGCCCCTTCGGGTTGGGGCTCTTGCGGTGCGCGCCAGCGGCGGGCGCGGCGGCGGTGGCCATCATCCTGGCGATGCGTCCCCTGGGCGGTCGGGCCGGCTGGAAGATGTTCACGGCGGTGGCCATCTTCGGAGCCGCGACGCTCGTGTTCGGCGTGAGCAAGTCCCTGCCCTTGTCGCTGGTGGCGCTGGCCATCGCGGGCGCCGCCGACATGGTCAGTGTGGTGGTGCGCCACACGCTGGAGCTGATGGCGACACCGGACGAGATGCGCGGGCGCGTGGGCGCGGTGAACATGATGTGCATCGGCGCATCCAACGAGCTGGGTGAGTTCCGCGCCGGCTGGCTCGCGGAGCATGTGGGCGCGATTCCGGCCGTCGTCACGGGCGCCGTGGGCACGCTGGCCATCGTCGCCATCTGGGCCTGGGGCTTCCCCGAGCTGCGGAAGGTGGACAGGTTGGAGTCCGCGGGCCACACCTCACCTCCGGAGCCACAGCCGGCGGAGGCCTCCTCGGCCCAGGCGGGCTGACGCGAGCGCACACGCGGCGCCCGGGTCCACGGCTCCTGCCCGCGAGGGCCAGGGCATCACACCGAGGGTCCATCCGAGGCCAGCGAGCCGCATCCGGGCGCGGCCCTGGCCCAACCCGGATGCGCTGTGTCTCTCAGGCCCGCGCGCCTTCGTAGCTGACGCTCAGCCCTCGGTGCGTCACGGTGATGACGGGGCGCCCGAGCCATCCGCAGTGCTTGCAGACGCCACTGGGACCCGACGCCGTGACACGCACCGGCAGGTCCGCCGCACAGACAGGGCATCCTTCGGGAATCGTGAAGTCGCGCGAGGCTGGGTGTGCTTCGGTCATGCATTCGACGTAACGCAGCTTTCGACCTCCGCAACCGAGGCGGCCACTCGCCGGACAAGCGACCTGGCGAGCGTCCGCCTCGCTCACGCGGCTTCGTCGAGGAGGCGGCGGTAAGCGCGGACGACGTCCGCATCGGAGACCTTGTCCAGGCCCTCGCTCACCTCGTGGTCCGTCGCGACGACTCCGGGCACGCGCGTGGGACCGAACCCTCCCGTCCAGATGCCCGTCTCCCGCGCTACGCGGAAGGCGTGCATCGAGAGCGCTTGCGCGTCACCTCTCAGGTAGACACGGAACGCGTTCGTCTGCGCCGGACGAGGCTGCACGGTGAGGCGGGTGTCGGCGGCCAGCGCCTCGCTCAGCGCCTTCGCGCGACGAACCTGCCCCGGGATTCGCGCCAGCACGCCATCCAGGCGCATGGCCGCGGAGGCCACATAGGGCGTCAGGTGGAACAGGTTCCCCCCATGGCGGTGCCGCCAGATGCGCGCCTCGCGAATGAAGTCGCGGCCACCCACCAGCATCGCGCCGCCCAGCGCGCCCACGCGCTTGTAGAGGGACACGTAGACGGAGTCGAAGCCCCGGCAGATCTCCGAGAGGGGCCGATTGTAGAAGGGCTGGCACTCCCACAGCCGCGCCCCATCCATGTGGAGCTTCACGCCCTTCTCGCGGCACGCCCGCTTCAGCTCCTCCAACTGTTCCCACGTCTGGAGCTGACCGCCCAGCCACCGCACCGGCAGCTCGACGCTGACGACGCCGAGCGACTCCGGTGACTCGAGCACGTCCTCGGCCAGCATCGGCCGGTTCCAGGGCGAGAGGATGACGTCATGCAGCCCATGCAACAGGACGTGGCTGCTGTCCTCGTGCAACACATGATGTGACGAGGGGTGGACGCCGAAGTTCCGGTTCTTCGCCGCGTCCGCGTAGCTCCGCAGCGCGATGAGCTGCGCCATGGTGCCGGTCGGCATGTAGCAGCCCGCCTCGAAGCCCAGCATCCCGGCGACCTTCTTCTCGAAGCCGTCGATGAACTCACTGTTGCCGTAGAAGTCCCCCGTCACGCCCTGCCGACGCATCCACTCGCCGATGGCGACGAGCTCCGCGCCCGGGTCATCCGACGCGTACACACCCGTGAGGGTTCCGCGGCAGGCCCGGCGGATCTCCTCCACCTCCGCCCGTGACAACTCCCCGGGAGCGCCCTTCGCCTCCTTGCGGGCTTTCGCCGGCGCGGGTGACGCGGCTCGCGCTGGAGCACTCCAGAGCGCGGTCCCCGCGAGCAGGCTGGTCAACGACAGGAACTCACTGCGACTGAACTGATGACGGGACACGGGACACCTCGACCACGGGGCAAGCCTCCGCCGCTCCCTCGAGCGTAGCCCCCGCGCCGCCACGGCTCATCCGATTCCCGCCTCCGACACACTCCCGCGCCTCCCAGTCCCGCGTCCGGACACATTGTTTCAATCCCTGACGCTGCGCGCTCCACCCACACCGCCCGCTCCAATCCCTGACGCAACGCAATATCCGACCGTCCTCCGGCCTCTGACGCATCGCAGTACTGATTCAGTATTCATGTCCCACCAACAAGAAAGGTGAATCACCCTTCAACTTCATTTGCCGCCGGGACCACCCGTTTGGTACGGATCGCGGTGCTGTCACGGAAAGACGTGCCAGCGCCTCTCCCCACAACACAGCTAGCGATTGCAACGGAGCTACATATGGCAACGCGTCGCAGGGTTTTCCGCGCGGTGGTGGCTGTTGTCGGCATGGTCGGCATGGCGTGCTCGAACCAGGATCCAGTGGTCGAGGGGCCAGGTCCGGACACCGAGGTCCCCGCCGCCATCAAGGCGTGCCGGGAGCGCATCGCCGCGAAGACGTCCGAACTTCAGGCGGCGAGCATCGACATCGCGACCTGGCCCATCCAGGACGCGGAGGAGATGAAGGAGATCACCACCGCGGCGCCGCAGACGCAGGAGACCTACCGCGCCTATGACGGCAAGTACCGGCCCCTGTCGAACCATCCGGGTTGTTCCGTCGACAACCTCTACTACGACAAGGCGAACAGCACCGGCACCACGCCGTACAAGGACGGCAACAACGACGGCAAGTGGACGGGCAACACCGCCTTCGGAGGTCCCAACAGCGCCACCGACTTCATCGGCGGTGACGTGGCCAGGATCCCCGGCTTCTCCTGTGCCGCCAAGGAGTACGCCCAGGCCAACGAGGACACCTCCAAGCCCATCATCATCCTCGTCCACGGCAACTCCACCCGGCCGCACACCTGGGAGAAGTTCCTCCTGCCGCCGGGCACGTCGGTCAACACCGCCACGGAGAACGTCCAGTTCACCGGGGACACCGCCGCCCGCGCGCAGCTCGCGGAGACGCTCATCGCCCAGCGCTACCGGGTCATCGCCGTGGACTTCCGCACGGACATCGTTTCGGGCATCGACCCGTCCACCAACAACACCACCCAGAACGCCGCGGGCAACATCGACCATGGCTGGTCCACGCCCATCCTCCAGTCGCTCATCAAGGCGGTGATGAAGGACCAACCCAACCGGAAGGTGGCGCTCATCGCGCACTCGCTCGGCGTGACGGTCGCGCGCGACGCCCTGCGCCGGCTGTACGTGGAGTGGCGCACCGGCCTGGCCGGCGCCATCAACCCCTTCCCCCAGGTGAGTCACGTCATCCTGGGCTCGGGCGCCAACCACGGCGTATCCACGTATGACCCGCCCAGCTCGCTCTGCACCACCAACAGCACCATGCGCGGCACCATCGTCTGTGAAATGGGCAGCCGCTCGAACTACTCCCAGACGTACTTCCACAAGCCGCTCAACGGGCCGCGCGACCTGTTCGCCACGCCCTGCGCGGACGGCGACTACGCCTTCGGCAAGACGGGCCAGTGCGGGGACAACGTCGTGAAGTACTTCACCCTCACGATGACGGACAAGGAGCGGGGCACCAACTACCAGGACTTCTATGTGTCCGAGGCGGCCTCGCGCATCGAGATGGAAGGCTGCGTGACGAACACGCTGACCACGCTCAACGACTACGACACGAGCGGCTACTTCAACCGGGGCTTCATCGCCAACCACTTCGGCTCGCTGCGCTCGACAGCGGGGCTCGACCTGACGCTGCGCTACCTGGCCGAGTAGCCCCGTCCCTTCCCCTCCAGTCGGACCGGCGCGCGGATTCCTCACCGCGCGCCGATCCGAGCCC
>NZ_JABUMQ010000228.1:0-18583 GCF_013336645.1 Myxococcus sp. CA039A
GTCGAGCCCCACCGTGACGGAGGCCCCCTCGTCCCATACGGAGAACGCCCCTTCCGAGGCCCAGCTCTCTCCGCGTCCGGATGCGGAGAAGACGCAGCTGCCCGAGGGCTTCGTGGAGGTCCTCAACCCGGCCTTCCCCAACGCCGCGCCCCCCGCGCCCGTCGTCCACCGGGGCCGCCGCTATGCCCTGGAGGACCTGGCGCCGTACTTCGGCGAGGGCAAGAAGCAGGAGGCCCGGGCGGCCTTCGACAAGGGGCAGTACAGCCGCGCCCGCGAGCTGCTGAAGGACGAGGGCACCACGCCGCCGGTGCGCTACCTGCGCGCGCTGGCCGCGCTGCGCTCCGGAGACGAGGAGACCGCCGCGAAGGAGCTGGCCGCGCTGGCGCCGGACTACCCCGCGCTTCAAGACCGGTGCCTCACGCACGCGGGCGTGGCGCTGGAGGGACTGCGCCGCTTTGACGAGGCGGCCGTGCTGCTGGCCCAGGTGTCACCGGAGTCCCGGCTGTACGTGGACGCTCGGCTGGCGCTGTCGCGGGTGCTGCGCAAGAAGAAGGACGCGGCGGGGGCCATGGCCGCGCTGGAGCCGCTCACGTCGCGTGCCGCGCCCAGTTGGGGGCGCAACGTGGGCGCCGAGGCGCTGATGGCCATCGCCGACATCGCGGCGGAGAAGAAGGACCGCGCCGCCGAGCGCGCCGCGCTGTGGCGCCTGTGGGGCGCGCATCCGCTGTCCGCGCTGGCGATGCAGGCGGAGAAGCGCCTCAAGGGACAGGCGTCGCCGGTGGAGGCCAAGGTCGCTCGCGGTGAGGCGCTGGTGGAGCTGCACCGCAACAAGCAGGGCCTGACACAACTGGAGCCCATGCTGGCGCAGTTGAAGCTGCCGGAGCCGCTCGCGTGCCGTGCGCACTTCGCCTACGGCAAGGGCATGCGCAAGGAGCGCCAGCACACGCGCGCCATCCAGATTCTGTCGCAGGTGGTGGAGAAGTGTGAG
The DNA here is from genome assembly GCF_013336645.1 of Myxococcus sp. CA039A. Taxonomy (NCBI): domain Bacteria; kingdom Pseudomonadati; phylum Myxococcota; class Myxococcia; order Myxococcales; family Myxococcaceae; genus Myxococcus; species Myxococcus sp. CA039A. Next base: position 989 of record NZ_JABUMQ010000228.1, read on the forward strand.
GACCGGGACCTGCTGGCGCGGGCGCTGTATGTGCTGGGCTCGTCGCGCTCGATTGTCGACTCGGCGCGCGGGACGGACACGTACGAGCGACTGGCGCGCGAGTTCCCGGACCACAGCTTCGCGGACGACGCGTTGTTCTACGCGGCGGACCTGTACGTGAAGACGGACCGCCCCAAGGAGGCGATGGCTCGGCTGGACGAGCTGGCGCGGCTGTATCCGCAGGGGGACTTCCTGGGCGAGGCGCTGTTCAAGGCGTATTGGATCGCACGCACCAGCAAGGTGGAGGACGCGGGCCTGTCCTTCCTGGACCGCATCGAGCAGCGCTTCGCGCAGGCGGACGAGAGCTACGACGTGGAGCGCGCGCGGTACTGGCGGGCGCGCACGTTCCAGGACCAGGGCAACATCCAGGGCGCGGCGGAGCTGTTCGAGAAGATCGCGGTGGAGCACCCCGCGACCTACTACGGGCTGATGGCGCGCTCGCAGTTGTCCACGGTGGACCCGGCGCGGCTCGAGCGCATCTCCCCGGACATCTTCGCGGTGCCCGACGCGGCCAGTCCGTGGCCGCTGTTCGCGGGGCCGGTGGGCGAGGACCCGCACTTCCGCGCGGGCATCGAGTTGCTGCGGCTCGGGTTCCCGGAGGCCGTGTCATCGGAGCTGCTCGCGGTGAGCCGGACGAACCAGCCCGCGGAGGCCATCCGCCTGCTGGTGCTGGTGCTGCACGAGGCCGGTGACGAGCGCGCCGCGCACGCGGTGGCCCGGCTGGCGCTGCGCAAGGACTTGAGCGGCCGCATCACCCGCGAGACGCGCGTGGTGTGGGAAGTCGCGTATCCCAACGCGTTCCGCGAGCTCATCGAGAAGCACACGGCCGTGTCGGGCGTGGAGGCGGATCTGCTCCAGGCGCTGATGCGCGAGGAGAGCGCGTTGGATCCGAAGGCGCTGTCCTGGGCCGGAGCGCTGGGCCTCACCCAGCTCATGCCGTCCACCGCGAAGGGCGTGGCGAGGGAGCTGAAGCTCAAGCGCTTCACGGTGGAGCAGCTGCTCCAGCCGGACCTCAACATCCGCATGGGGGCGCACTACCTGGGCGGACTGCTCAAGAAGTTCGGCGGACACACGCCGTACGCGGTGGGCAGCTACAACGCCGGCCCGGGCGCGGTGAACCGCTGGCGTTCGGACAAGCCGGACCTGCCGCTGGATGCGTGGGTGGAGGAGATCCCCATCTCCGAGACGCGCGGCTACATCAAGCGCGTGCTGCGCTCGTACAACACCTACCAGCTCCTCTACGGCCGGGCGCCCAAGCTGCCTGTCATCAAGAGCGCCGCGCGCTGAGCGGTGGCCGGGAAGCCACCTTCGAGCGCGGGAGGACGGCCTGCGAGCAGCCGAGGGCAGGACTGTTCCCCCGGCCATGGATCGGCTTCCTCCGTTGAGGCACGTCCTCCCTAAATCGGCCGGATGTTCTGCGCGTTCAGCCCCTTGGGCCCCTTCGTCACCTCGAATTCGACCCGCTGGTTCTCCTGGAGAGACCTGAAGCCGTCCGCGTTGATGGCGGAGTGATGTGCGAACACGTCCTCGCCTCCGTCATCCGGGGTGATGAAGCCAAAACCCTTGGCATCGTTGAACCACTTCACGATTCCCGTCTTCATACTGCCGTCCTCGTGTGCCACGCCTGGGGATGTCCAGGTGATTGGTAATGAAATAGGGATGGGCGGGAAGGATTGCCCCAGCCCTGGAGCAGGGCGTGCTCAGGCTCGCATGCTCTGCTGGGGACGGTTCACGATGAATTTCGAGCAGCGGACGCGCGGTTGCCGCCGTGCAAGCAGGCACAGGGCGACGAGCGCGAGCAGCAACGGCGTCACGGAGCCTGGAGCGGCGCCGCAGCCGAGAGCCCCCAGCCGGGGCTCTGAGTCGATGGAATAAGTCGCGGACTTCTCCACCTGGATGCGCACCGTCCCTGTCGAAGCCAGTCCCGCGCCGTCGGTGACGGTGAAGACGAGTGACACCTCTCCCTCGAAGTCAGGCGCCGCCTCGTACGTCATCGAGGGCGCCTTGCCGGACAGCTCGCCTGAAGCGGGGCGCGCGCTCACCGAGTAGGTCAGTGCGTCCTGGTCCGCATCCCGGGCATCGAGTACCACCGCGCGTCGCTCGCCAGCCTTCATCGTGAGCCGCGCGTTGCTCGCGATGGGGGCATGATTCACGGGCGTGATGTGCAGCGTCACCGTCGCGAAGGTGGTGTACTCCCCATCGCTGACCGCGAACGTGAAGGAGTCCTCGCGCGATGCGCCCGCCCTGGGCCGGTACACGACATGGGGCAACGTGCCCGTGAGTTCTCCCTGCGACGGGCCTTCGCTCAACTCGAAGGTGATGATGTCTCCGTCCACGTCGCGGCCTTCCAGCTCCAATTCAACCGGTCCCTCCGCGGACACGGTGACCTCGCGGGACATGGCCACGGGGGCGTCGTTGACGGGTTTGACGGAGAGGAGCACCTGGGCGGAGGTCGACTCGGTCACCCCATCACTCACGCGAAACGTGAGGTAGTCCTCGCCGTGGAAGTCGGGGTGGGGCGTATAGACGAGGTTGGGGGTCGTGCCCGAGAGCCGGCCGTGGCGGGGCAGCTCCACCAGCGAGTACTTCAGCGTGTCGTTGTCAGCAGCCAGGCTCTCCAGAATGAGCTCGACGGAGGTGTCCTCCGTGAGCACTTCCGAGCGATCAAACGCCATGGGGTCGATCTGCTCGGATTGCGGGAACCACATCCCCGGCTGCCCATGCTCATCCTCGAGGCCGCTCGTCACATAGACATAGCCTTCCTCTCCCTGGATGTCCGCAGGGGGCGTATCGGTGACGATGTTCACGAGGTCGTCGTCGGCCACGTCCTGTGCCGGATGTTCGATGGCGACCTCGGGAGCTGACGGGTGCGGGATGCACATCTTGGCGTTGGAGCCTCCGGACGGCCCTCGTGCCGGAGCCACGGCGAGGGGCGCGGCGTCGTAGTCCACCATGCGCGCGTGGACGCGGAGCGCGGCGTAGGGCGGTCCGACGAAGCGCTGGTAGGCGAGCAGGAAGCGGTTGGCCCCGACGGACGTCGCGCTCGGGAGTTGATACTCGAGCGCCAGCGTACCCAACTCGACGGGGGTATCGACCGTCCCGCTCGCTGAGTCGATCCTCGCGCCGAGCAACAGGTTCGCCGTACTGTCACCCGGCGCGGACGAGAGCCAGTACACGAGTGTGGAGGTGCCGGTCGCCGCCACCTGGGCCTGCCCCCAGAATGGCGGCTCCTGCCCCGGTGACGAGAGCAGCCAGGGCTCCGGGTCCACCACCATTCCCTCCGTGTCCACGCGGAGCGCGCGGACGGTTCCTCCCTCCGTCCACGCGATGACGTGGTTCGTCCCGTCGAAGGCAATGGACGGCTTTTCGGGCGTCAGCTCGCTCTGCCGAACCAGGATGCGGCCCGGCGCGAGGACGGTGCCGGCCCTGCTCACGCGGACCGCCTCCAGTCGTCGGAGCACGCCGCTGCCGGAGGGATGGACCTCCCAGACGGCGAGGAAGTTCGTTCCGTCGAACGAGACTGCCGGGTAGGACTCCGGGGCCCCACCGCCCAGGTCGATGCCCAGTCGATCGAGCACGACATCCGTGGGGCTCACGCGCGCTCCCCGGGCGATATCTCCGAAGCCAGACGACACCGGCGGCTCATCCCAGACCGCGAAGCAATCACCCCCACCACAGGCGAGTCGGGGTGCGTCGAGGAAGGACCGATGGGCGTGGATGGGGAACTCGCGTCGCACGGGGACTCCGCTCGCGGAGATGCGGCGGCCATGGAGTCTGGGTGTCTCGATGCCCGTTCGGGTGTCGCGCCACACGACCAGGTAGTTCGTCCCATCAAAGGCGACGGCGGGGTCACCCTGATCGCCGGCCGTCTGGGAGATGACAAAACCTCCCGGCGTCAGCTCCACGCCCTCCACGCTCAGCAGGGTGCCGTAGAGGTCCGTCCCCTGGGGAAACGGGCGCTGCTCCATCCAGACCAGCAGGGTGCGATTGCCATCCGAGGCCACCGCGGGCTCCTCCTGGCGGTTGGCGGACGTGCTGACCAACAGGCTCTCGGCGAGCACCGTGCCCGTGTTGCTCACCCGCGTCGCACGGATGTCCTCCTTGTCTTCGTCCTTCCCCCCATACCAGGTGACGAAGAACTCAGTTCCCGTTGACGCCATCCCACAGGGAGACGCAGTGAAGTTCCTGCGGTTCGCTACGAGCACCCGTCCGTTGGGATCCAGCACACCCCCGGAGGTCGTGATGCGCGCGCCATGGATGCCGCCGTAGCGCACGCCGTCGACGTATCGCATGTCATGCCATGCGACCAGGAAGTGCGTGCCATTGAAGGCCACGCTGGCCATGGATTGATGCGCGAAGTTCGTGTGGATGATGAAGGTCCCCAGGACGATGCCCTCGGGGCTCACCCGCGCCCCAAGAATGTCCCGATTGAAGTCGAGCGGGGTGAGCTGGTCCTCCCAGACGACGAGGTGATTCTGTCCGTCGAAAGCGACGACCGGGAGGACGGGGAAGATGGCATTGGGAGGACTGATGACGAACGACCCCAGGCTCGTGCCCTCCACCGAGACACGCGTCCCCTGAACGAGATTGCCGCGCGTGGAGACGACGAGGAAGTCGGTGCCACCCCAGGAGACCGTCGGCTCCCTGCCTTCACCCAGCTCCAGGCCCATGATGTCGAGCACGTCGCCCGAGGACGAGAGCCGTGTCCCTCGGAGCGTGGGGCCCAGGTCGGGGGCGTATTCGCTCCAGGTGACCAGGTACTGGCTGCCCGAGAACGCCACGGTGGGCTTCCCATACACGCTTCCCGGGGCTGCACTGGCGAGTCGTCTGGGTGTGGGCTCCACCAGTTGGCCCTCCGGCGTGACATGTGCGCCCAGGATGAGGTCACCTGCTTCACCCGGCCGCGTCGCATGCCAGACGACGAAGAAGTTCGTCCCATCGAAGAGCACATGAGGGGTGGTGCTCTTGTCCGCGATGGGGCTGATGAGGACTCCCGCCGGGTCCAGCACCTCTCCCGTCGGACTCACGCGGGCCGCGTAGATGCGCCCGCTTGAGCCGCCGTGCCGGTAGTCGGTCCACACCACCAGGTGGTGCGTTCCATTCCAGGCCACGGCTCCGTCGAACTGGTGGTCGCTCGCGGGGCCCATCGTCACGGCGCCGACCAGGGTTTCGAAGGAGAGCCCTGGTGCGAGGAATGCCGGGCGGGAGTCCGCCCACGCGGGCGTCACGGCCGCGATGCAGAGAAACACGGCGAGGCAGGCGAAGCCTCGCGGGCTCATTCGAAGAGACGACATGTGGACCTCGGGGAGCGCGGAGTCGGGACCGGCGAGCCGCCAGTGGATCGGCGGCGGACAGGGTCAGCAGACTCCCTGAGGCGTGATTCTCGCATCACGGAACCATCATGGGTTCCTCACACGGGGTGCATTTCGTCCAATCCCCCCGCGTGCCAGATGGGCAGACTGTGGATATCCACCCTTGAACCAGGAGGTTCGTGATGAAGCCAGACACCACGGTTGCCATGAAGAAGGACGTGTCCCCGCAGCCTCGGTTGGGCATCCAGCTCGTGATGAAGAACGCGACCGCCGCGCTCACGTTCTATTCCCAGGTCTTCGGCGCCGAGGAGCGGATGCGGCTGGTGGAGCCCTCCGGTCGCCTGGGCCATGCGGAGATGCTCCTGGGCGGAGTGGTGCTGTCCATCGCGGATGAGTATCCGGAGTACGGAATCGTCGGGCCGCAGAGTCGGGGAGGGGCGACGAGCCTGCTCAACCTCTCGGTCGACGACGTGGACGCCATGGCCCAACGGGCCATCGCCGCCGGAGCCGTGCTGGAGCGTCCCATCAAGGACGAGTTCTACGGCGACCGCGTGGCCCACATCCAGGACCCGTTCGGCCACCGCTGGTCGCTCTCCATGCGCATCGAAGAGGTGTCTCCGGAGGAGATGCAGCGGCGCTTCCTGAAGATGGTGGGAGGCTGAGCGGCCCGCGCGGGCGTTCGAACCGGCCCGCGCGGCCAGATCGTCCCGCTAGCCCTTGATGAAGAGCAGCAGGTCCTCGTTGATGACGTCCTTGTGGGTCGAGCACATGCCGTGGGGGAAGCCCTTGTAGGCCTTCAACTGCGCGCCCTTCACGAGCGTGGCGGTGATCTTCCCTGCGCCCTCGAAGGGGACAATCTGGTCGTCGTCGCCGTGCATCACCAACGTGGGCACGTCGAACTTCGCCAGGTCCGCGCGGAAGTCCGTCTCCGAGAAGGCCTTGATGGTGTCGTACTCGGACTTCAGCGAGCCCTGCAGACCCTGGAGGCGGAAGCTCTCCCTCAGGCCCTCGGAGACCTTCGCTCCCGGCCGGTTGAAGCCGTAGAACGCCATGCTCAGTTCTTTGAAGAAGGAGGAGCGGTCGCCACGCACGCCCGAGCGGATGTCGTCGAAGACCTTCATGGGCAGGCCATTCGGGTGCCAGTCCGTCTTGAGCATGATGGGAGGCACGGCGCCAATGAGCACGGCCTTGGCGACGCGAGAAGTTCCATGGCGGCCGATGTACCGCGTCACCTCGCCGCCGCCCGTCGAGTGGCCGACATGCACGGCCTTGCGCAAGTCGAGCGCGGCGGTCAGCTCCGCGAGGTCATCCGCGAAGTGGTCCATGTCGTGGCCTTCCCAGGGCTGTGACGAACGCCCGTTGCCACGACGATCATGCGCGATGGTGCGGAAGCCTCGTTCGGACAGGTACATCATCTGGTCTTCCCAGGCATCGGCCGTGAGCGGCCAGCCATGGGAGAAGACGATGGGTTGTCCGTCCTTGGGACCCCAGTCCTTGAAGTAGATCTGGGTTCCGTCGCGAGTCGAAAGGTAGCTGCCCTGGAGCTTGCCGGCTTGAGTGGCCATACGAGGGTCCTCGGGTCGTGGGTAGATGCAACGGTTGCGAAGATGTGCCCCGTGTTCATGACCCGCCATCGGCCCCTGGCTCTCTGGCCCCTCTCCGGAAGAACTGGGGTGGCTGACCCTCTGTACAAAGGACGGCGCCGCGTCTTGTCGCCATCGTCACGCGCACGTTCGCGAGGGAGTTCGCACCTGGAGGCCAGTCGGAACGGATGACCCAAGGCAGGGGGACGAGGAGGGGCCGTGGCCCGTGCCGCCTGGTTGGTGGCCGGGCCAGCGCCCGGGAGCGGACATCCGGTGACTCGAATGGATGCACGGCGGGACGACGGTGCTACCCTGCGCCGCGATGAAGAAAGTCCTCGTGAGTCTGGCAGTGGTCTTCGTGCTGTTGGCGGCTGCGGGTGTGGGTGCGTTCTGGTGGGTGGAGCAGGCGGCGCATCAAGCCGTCGCGGCCCCCGGCGCGACCCCCGTGGAGTTCACCGTCCCCAAGGGCACTTCCGGGAGAGGCCTGGGCGTGCTGCTCGCCAACCAGGGCCTCATCCGTGATGCGCGGGTGTGGCGCTGGCACCTCTTCCGTCGTGGCTCGTTCTCGCCCAAGGCGGGACGACACCCGGTGAGCCCGTCCATGACGGTGGCGGAGCTGGCCACGGTGCTGGAGGGCAACCCGCTCCCCGACGACATCCCGTTCCTGGTGGTGGAGGGCTGGCGCCTGCGGGACACCGACGCGGCCCTCACGGCGGCGGGCTTCATCACCGCGGGCGCGTACATCACCGCGGCCAGCAATCCCAGTCGCTTCACCGCGCCGTTCCCCCTGCCCACCACCACGCTGGAGGGCTACCTGTACCCGGAGTCCTACGGCGTGATTCCGGGGAAGTTCGACGTCGAGGACCTCATCCAGCGCCAGTTGAATGCCTTCGGGGCACGCTTCTACACGCCCAACCGGGACGCCATCTCCAAGAGCGGGAGGACGCTGCACGAGGTGGTGGTGATGGCATCCATGCTGGAGCGCGAGGAGCCCGTGCCGGACCAGCGTCCGCTGGTCGCGGGCATCCTCTGGAAGCGCGTGGACAAGGGCTATCCGCTCGGCGTGGACGCGACGTCGCGGTACGTGCTGGCGCAGTGGAATGACCGCAAGGCGTTCCTCCAACGACTGAGAGATCCCGAGGACCCGTACAACACGCGTCATCGCAAGGGCCTGCCCCCGGGTCCCATCGGCGCGCCCACGGTGGCGTCGCTCCAGGCCGCCATGGCGCCCACGCCGAGCGAGTTCTGGTACTACCTGCACGACGCGCAGAAGACCCTGCGCCCCTCTCGCAACGCGGAAGAGCACGAGGCGCTGCGCCGCAAGTACAACGTGTACTGACGCCGCGGGACACGGTGCTCGCTCCCTCGCTCACCAGGTAGAGGGAGCGCACCGGCCCTGACTGGCGTGACTGTTGCTCACCCATCGTCTCCTCTGGTCTCAAGGGAGCGGTGACGTGAGGCGGATGACGGTCGGGGCGGGTTCGTGGGGCTGGTTGGTGGCGTTCGCGCTCCTGAGTGGGTGCGGGGCTTCCCAAGGTGTGGCGCCGAGTTCCACGGAGGTGGTCGCTCCTCCAGATGGTCGGCGTGAGGAGCTCGTCACCCGGACGGTGACGTTCGTCGCGGCGGCGGACACGCACGTCGTGGCGACGTCTCCGACGACGAGCTTCGGCTCCTCGGAGACGCTGGTGCTCGGTCGCTCGCTCGATGCCGAGGCCTACCTCCGCTTCCTCATCCAACCCTTCGAGGGGACGATGACGACCGCGCGCCTGCGCCTGTACGTGCTGGAGGGCACGGAGGACGGGCCCACCGTCCACGACCCGCCAGGAGTCCGGACATGGAACGAGCTGACGACGTGGGACACGCGTCCTCAGTGGGGCGGCTATTGGGCGCTCGTCAGCGCGGGCCCCGTCGCCAGCGGGACGTGGATGGAGCTGGATGTCAGCGACCTGCACGTTTCCCAGAGCAGCTATCTCGACATCTTCATGGGGGGAGACAGCCCGGATGGCGTGACGCTCGCGTCGAGCGAACATCCGGACCCCGCGCTGCGCCCCCAGCTCGTCCTCACCATCGAGTCCGCGAAGGACCATCCGCCTCCGCGCCCCGAGCCGCTCCCTGTGTCGGGGACGCCCGTTTCGTTCGCTCCGCGCGCTGACACGTTTGTCTCCGCGGATGTGCCGGACTCCTCGGCCGGTGGTGTGTCGGAGGCGCTTCGCGTCGGGAGCACGCCAGAGCGAGAGGCGCATCTTCGCTTCTCCGTGCAGGGGCTGACGGAGACCGTGCAGCGCGCGGTGTTGCGCCTGCGCGTTCGCGCGGATGGCACGGAGGGCGGGCCCTCGGTCTTCGCCACGCAGGGGGCATGGAGTGAGGCTGTCACCTGGAACACGCGCCCGACGAAGGTGGGCGGCTCGCTGTACCGCGCACCGTTCCTCGCGCCATTCGGCTTCGCGGACTACGACGTGACGGAACAGGTGCGAGGCGATGGCGACGTCACCTTCGGCCTGTATGCGAACTCCGGCGACGAGGTGTCGTTCCACTCGCGAGAGGTCCTCGCGCTCGAGCCCCAATTGCTCGTCTGGACGGGGGCGCCTCGGACTGCTCCGACGGATGACTGCCTGACACGCCAGGAGGTTCTCGCGACCTCCGTCCTCGCGTCGCAGGACACCTTCGTCACGCCGGACAGCCCCACCACGCAGCATTACCGCGAGGCCTCGTTGCGTGTGGATGCGTCACCGCGCGCGGAGAGCTACCTGGAGTTCGACGTACAACTGGGGGCGGCGCCGGTCCGCCGCGTGTTGCTGCGCCTCTATGCACTGGATGCCTCCGGGAATGGGCCCCGGTTGTTCAAGGCCGCGCCGTTCGATGAGGCGACGACGGACTGGTATCGCAAGCCCGCCATCATGGGGGGCGTGGTGGGGGACCTGGGGGCGCTGAAGAAGGACCAGTGGGTGGAGCTGGACGTGACGGACGTGGTGACGACGTCGGGGCGTCACGCCTTCGCGTTGCTCGATGGTTCCGCGGATGGGATGCGCTTCGCCTCGTCCGAGATGGAGGAGCGAGGGCTGCTCTCCGTCGCGCCGCGACTGGTGGTCATCACCGACAGCGAGCCCTTCTGTTCCTACCAGGGCACGCCTCCATCAGGCTCGACGGCGTGGGTGACTCAGTCGAGCGACCCCTCGGCGGAGCTTTCGACTCACTCGGCCCCCGCGCTCGACGGCGGCTTCGTCGTCATCAGCAGGGTGGAGCAACCGGTGACCGGTCCCCTGTCTTCCGAGCGGACGGATATCGTCACCCTTCACCGCGCGGACGGGAGCGTCGCGTGGAGCCGCGCGTTCTCCCAGCCGCAGGTGTCCTTCGAGCAGGTGGTGGTGACGAAGCAGGGAAATGTCCTGGTGGCGGGGAGCTACCTCGGTGCACCGGACCTGGGCACGGGCGCGCTGCCGCGAGGGCAGGGCATGTTCGTGATGAAGCTTTCGCCCACGGGCGGGGTGGTCTGGACGCGTGGCTACAAGGCGTGGTTCCAGCGGATGGACGAGTCCGTCGACAACCCGATGCAGGTGCTCGACCTGGCGACGGACGCGCATGGCAGCGCGCTCGTGGTGGGGACCTTCTGGGGCTACACGGACTTCGGAGCGGGGCCCGTCTATTCCGGCAAGCCGTTCCCGTATGACGACACGTATCCGAACTCCTTCGTCCTGAAGCTCCAGTGGGACGGCGCCTATCAGTGGGCGCGCACGCTGACGTCGGACTCGCTCCGGGGCGCCCAGGCGACGAGCGTGGCAGTGGACGCGGAGGAGAGCGTCACCGTCGGCGGCTGGGCGGGGCAGGGCACGGACTTCGGAGCGGGTGCCATCACCCAGAACGGCGCCTTCGTGGCGCGCTGGGATGCGAGCGGTGCACCTGTCTGGTCCCGGGTCATCCCGGTCTATTTCAGTGGGCTGTCCACGCTGGCGTTGTTGCCCGACGGCGGCGTCGTCTTCACGGGGAACTTCGGAGGCCGCTTCACGTTCGCCGGGCAGGAGTACGCGAGCCGGGAGCCGGACGAATACGATGGCGGGCCGCGCGACACGATGCTGGGCCGCCTGAGCGCGACGGGCGACGAGGTGACGCTGAGGCAGCTCCAGGACGTCGACTTCCATGACCTGGTGGTGGATGCATCGGGGAACGTCGTGACGTCGCAGCTTGGAGGTGGAAGCAGGCTGGGGCTCGGGGACGTCGGTCCGACGGAAGAGGGCGCGTCGTTGCGCCCGACGGTGGCGGGCTTCGGCGTCGACCTGCGGACGCGCTGGGTTCGGGTGTTCGATCCGCTCCAGTCGCAGCTTCTCCTGTCTCCGGTGAGTGATGGCCTCGTGGTGACCGCGGACCTCAAGACGCCCTTCGAACTGGAGGGCACCTGGTACGCGCCCCGCGAGCGTCGCTCGGACCTGCTGCACTTCAAGCTCCGACCTTGAGCGGTGCGGGCACGCCGCGAGACTTCCAACGGACAGCTGGATTGGCGCACCTGTTGCTCACGCATCGTCCTGGCTGGACCCGAAGGAGAGATGACGTGAGATACGTGACAGGCGGAGTGGTGGGTTGGAGTCTGGGAATGGCGCTCGCACTCCTGGGTGGGTGTGGGAGTTCCCAGGGTGAAGTGTCTGCTTCCACGCTGGATGCGGCCCCGGACGGCCAGCGGCGTGACGAACTCAATACACAGACGGTGACGTTCATCGCGGCGGCGGACACACACGTGGTGGCGACGTCACCGACGACGAGCTTCGGCTCGTCACCGACGATGGAGGTGGACCGGTCTCCGGAGTCGGAGGCGTACCTGCGCTTCCTCATCACCCCGTTCGAGGGGACGCTGACGACGGCGCGGCTGCGGGTCTATGCGTTGGATGGCTCGTCGGATGGACCCACCGCGCATGATCCCCGGTTGGATGGACGCAACTGGAACGAGCTGACGACGTGGAACACACGTCCACCCCCGGCCAACAACATCCTCGCCAGCGCGGGCGCAGTGACGAGCGGCACCTGGATTGAGCTGGATATCTCCGACCTGCACATCTCCCAGAACGCCTATACCGATGTCCACCTGCGGCCCGACAGCACGGATGGAGTGACGATTGCGTCGAGCGAACATCCGAACGCCGCGCTGCGTCCCCAGCTCGTCCTCACCGTCGAGTCCGCGGAGGACCATCCTCCGCACCGTCCCACGCCGCTCCCGGTGTCGGGTCCGCCCACGCTCTTCAACGCGAGCGCCGACACCTTTGTCTCCGAGGCCGCGCCGGGCTCCTCGGCCGGAGGCACGTCGCGGAAGCTGTGGGTGGACAATGGCCAGAAGCGCGAGGCGTATCTGCGCTTCTCGGTGCAAGGCCTGACGGAGACCGTCCAACGCGCGATTCTGCGTTTGAACGTCTCCGACGAGGGCACGGCGGGAGGTCCCTCCGTGTATGCGATTCAGGGGGCCTGGAATGAGTCGAGCGTCACTTGGAATACGCGCCCGCAGCGGGTGGGCGGCGTGCTGTCCTATGTTCCGTTCCTCTCGCCCCTCGGCACCGTGGAATACGACGTGACGGACCTGGTGCGAGGCAATGGCGACGTCTCGTTCGGGTTGTATGGGAACTCGACCACCCCGGTGACGTTCGTCTCCCGGGAGTCCTCCGCCTCCGCGCCTCAGCTCCTCGTCTGGACGGGCGCGTCCCGCACAGCGCCGGGGGATGCGTGCCTGACGCGTCGGGAGATTGTCTCGACGACCCTCTACCCGCTGCACGACACCTATATCGACCAGTACCGTCCGGACACGACGTTCCACCGCGAGGCGTCGCTGAAGGTGGATACTCAGCCAGGGTTCTACAGCTACCTCGACTTCGACGTGCAGTTGCCGCCGGGACAGGTGCGCCGCGTGTTGCTCCAGTTGTATGCGCTGGAGGCTTCGGACCGAGCGCCCCGGCTCCTCAAGTCCGTGCCGTTCGACCCCAAGGAGACCACCTGGTCTCACCCTCCGCCCTTCGTCAATGAAGTCCTCGCCGACGCGTGGGCGGTGAAGAAGGACGAGTGGGTGGAGTACGACGTGACGGCCACCGTCACCACCTCGGGCCGCCATGCCTTCCAGCTATATCCCTCCTCGAACGACGGTCTGAGCTTCGCGTCGGTGGATGCGGCGCGGGAGCAGATTTTGGACGCCGCGCCCCGCCTGGTCGTCGTCACGGAGAGCGCGCCGTTCTGCTCGTACCGAGGCACGCAGCCGGCGGGGACCACCACGTGGGTGAAGCAGTCGAACCGTCCCGAGGCGGAGCGCGCGATTCACACAGCCCCCGCGCCGGATGGTGGCTTCGCCGTGCTCAGCGCGGTGGAGCAGACGCAGGATGGGCCATACTCGGCGGCGGAGACGGACGTCATCACGCTCCACCGCGCGGACGGTGACGTTGCGTGGACGCGCGAGTTCGCGCACCCGGGGGTCACCTTCAGGAAGGTGGCGGTGACCACCCTGGGCAACGTGCTCGCCGCGGGCGAGTACTCCGGCGCACCTGACCTGGGCAAGGGCCCGCTGCCACAGGGGCAGGGCATGTTCCTGCTGAAGCTCACGCCCACGGGCGCGGTGGACTGGGCGCGGGGCTACCGGTCCTGGAGCCTGGGAGAGGAAGGCCCCGAGGACAACATCATCCCCGTGTACGACCTGGCGACGGACGCGCACGGCAGCGCCGTGGTGACGGGCGGCTTCTGGGGGCATGCCGACTTCGGGGCCGGGCCCGTCTACTCCGGCAAGCCGCGCCCCTATGACGACGAGGGCCCCAACTCCTTCGTCCTGAAGGTCCAGTGGGACGGTGCCTACCAGTGGGCGCGAGTGCTGGCCGGGCAGTCGCTGCGTGGCACCCAGGCGGTGAGCGTGGCCGTGGACGCCCAGGAGAACGTCACCGTCGGTGGCTGGGCGGCCCAGGGCACCGACTTCGGAGCGGGCGCCATCACCGGCCAGGGCCCGTTCGTGGCGCGGTGGAGCGTGAGTGGTGCGCCGCTGTGGGCCTGGCTGCTGCTCACGACCTACGGCCACTACGCGGATGTGCTGGAGGTGGGCGTCCTTCCGGACGGGAGCGTGGCCTTCACGGGGAACTTCGACGGTCGCTTCACCTTCGCGGGCACGTCCTACGCGAGCCTGGAGCCGGACGACTTCTACGACGGACAGCGCGATGCCCTGTTGGGGCGCCTGAGCGCGACGGGCGCGGAGGTGGCGCTAAGGCGGTTCCAGGACGACAGGGGCCGCAGACTGAGCTTCGGCTCGCTCGTCGTGGATGCGTCGGGCAACATCATGACGGCTCAGTCCGGGTGGGGTCGCCTGTTGGGGCTCGGCTCCGTGGGGCTGCCCGAGGACGTGGCGCCCGACCGCCCCACGCTGGCGGGCTTCGCTCCCAGTCTGGCGACGCGCTGGGTGCGCGTGTTGGATCCTCTCCAGTCGGGTCTCCACCTGGCGCCCGTGGGTGATGGGGTCATCGCGACGGGAACCCTGGCCGCGCCCTTCGAGTTGGATGGGACCTGGTACACGCCCCGCCTGCGCCGGCTGGACCTGCTGCACGTCAAGCTCCAGCCCTGAGCGGCCCCAGCGGAAAATCCTACCGTGAGACCCGGGGGCCGGGCGCCCCAGGGCTTCCGCGTGACGGAGTGGGTCGTGCCTGTCCCCCTGGACCCCGTCAGGCCGAGGTGGTGGTCCCCTCGCTGGTGGCGGAGCACCCGATGGGTCGCATGGCCACCGAGGAGGAAGTCACCTTCGCGACGCTCCAACCGCGTGCCCGGGGGGCCGGATTCGTGACGAGGGCCACACTCGCCGTCGATGGTGGCTTCCTCCCGGCCTGATCTGGGGTATTCACGACGGTAGACATGACTCAGCTCCCCAAGAAGCTCCAGGACCACGCCGATGCACTTGCAGCCGCGGACGAGAGACTGACCGCGCTGGACGAGGACGCGCTGCTCGCGGCCCCCGTCGACATCTCCGCGATGCTGCGAACCGGCATCGAACTCCACGAAGAGTTGACGGCCCAGTCGCGCACGCTGGAGACACGCGATTGTGTCGTCGTGACGGGTGACATGGACGTGGAGACCCTGGTGGTGAAGGGCCCCGGCGGCCTGCTCGTCCTCGGCGACCTGAAGGTCGGCACGGCGGAGTTGCACTCCATCGTGCTCGTGCTGGGCAACTGCCACGTCGCCGACCAGATTGTCGGCGAGGGCGAGCCGAACACGCTGACCGTCCTGGGCGAGATTCAGGGCGGACGCTGCGAGATGCGCAAGCAGTTCATCATGCAGTTCCTTGGTGGCGGCAAGCTCACCTCGCTGAAGGACAGCGAGGGCGGCGCGGCGGAGCTGCTGGAGCTGTTGAGCGGCGCGGGCAGCGAGCTGGAAGTCGACGAAGTCGACGCGTAGTCGCTGGACGGACACGGTGCCGGGAGCGCTCCTCCCGGCCCGAGTCCACGCTCAGTCAGCCCGCGACACCGAGCATCTCGCGAATCTGCCGCAGCATCTCGATTTCACTCGGATGGATGTGGCCATCGCTGGAGATGAGGGCGTGCGTCGCCTCGACGACCGCCTGGGGATTGGAGCGGAGGACTCCCAGGTTGGGGGCGGGCAGGGGGATTCCGTTCTGGAGGCACTTCGCCAGCTCGGCCAGCTCCGGCAACGGCACGCTCATGCCTCGCGCGGTATCCATGATGTGGTCGATTTCCTGGCGGCTCACGCCCTCGTCGCCACTGGCGACCTGGAGCAGCAGCTTGAGGACTTCAATCTGGAACCGGGAGTCGGGGCTCGAGGGGGTGGACATCCGTGGTACATCCTCCAAGGTGGCTCGCAGGCTGACGTGTCTGGACACTTCCGTCCAGGGCTGCCTCGGGCTTTCCGAGGAGATCTTCGCATGAAAGTCCTGGAGACGGAGCGGCTCGTCCTGCGCAGGGTGACGCAGGCGGATGCGCCCTTCATCCTGGTGTTGGTGAATGAGCCAGCGTGGCTGCGCTTCATTGGCGACCGGGGTGTGAAGACGCTCGAGGACGCGTGGGGCTACATCCGCAACGGCCCCCACGTGTCGTACGAGCGCCATGGCTTCGGCCTGTACCTGGTGGAGCGCAAGTCGGACGGCGCGCCGCTGGGGATGTGTGGCCTGCTCAAGCGCGACTCGCTGGAGCACGTGGACATCGGCTATGCGCTGCTGCCCGCGTATTGGGGGCAGGGCTACGCCCAGGAGGCTGTCTCCGCCACGCTCGCTCACGGGTTGCGCGACTTCGGCTTGAAGCGCATCGCGGCCATCGTTTCGAACGACAACGCCAGCTCCATCAAGGTGCTGTCGCGGCTGGGGCTGCGGTTCGAGAAGCACATCCGGCTGCCTGGGGCGACCGAGGAAATCAGCCTGTACCTGACGCCCCCCTGAGTCGAGCGCGGAGCACCGCGCGGCACCCGGGCGCGAGCGGGCCGTCACCTGCCTGACACCTCCCCGTCGTTTGGAGATTGGGTGCCACGTCTCCTAGACTCGGAGACGTGGGACCCCCGTCGAACAATGTAGACGGTGGGAAGAACGCGCTCTTGCGCGCCCTCCCCTCCATCGAGCAGCTCCTGCGGCGGCCTTCGCTGGAGCCGCTGCTTGCGGGGGTCCCCAGGGCCAGGGCCGTGTCCGCGCTGAGGTTGGCCGTGGAGCGCGCACGGGCCCGGCTGCTCCAGGGTGAGCCGCGCTCCTTCGAGGACGCGGACGTGGGCGAGGCGCTGAGCACGCTGGCCACGCCGGGCCTGCGTCCCGTGCTGAACGCGACGGGCGTGGTGCTGCACACCAACCTGGGGCGCGCGCCGCTCGCGCCCGAGGCGGTGGCGCGGGTGGCGGAGGTGGCGCGAGGGTACTCGAACCTCGAATACGACCTGGACGAAGGCGAGCGCGGCAGCAGGTATGCGCCGGTGGTGGGGCTGTTGCGTCAGTTGACCGGCGCGGAGGATGCGCTCGTCGTCAACAACTGCGCGGGGGCCGTATTGCTGGTGTTGGCGGCGCTGGCGGGTGGTCGCGAGTGCATCGTGTCGCGCGGGGAGCTGGTGGAGATTGGCGGTGGCTTCCGCGTGCCGGATGTCATGCGTCAGTCGGGGGCGAAGCTGGTGGAGGTGGGGACCACGAACCGCACGCGCGTGGCGGACTACGCGAGCGTGGTGGGCGCGGAGACGGGGCTGTTGCTGAAGGTGCACCGCTCCAACTTCGCGGTGGTGGGCTTCACGGAGGAGGCGAGCGTGGCGGAGCTGTCCGCGCTCGGGCGGCAGCGCGGCGTGCCCGTGTTCCAGGACCTGGGCTCGGGGGCGCTGGTGCCCATGGTGGGAGAGGGCTTGAGTCAGGAGCCCACGGTGCCCGGAGTCGTGGCCGCGGGGGCGGACGTGGTGGCGTTCTCCGGGGACAAGCTGCTGGGCGGGCCGCAGGCGGGCGTGGTGGTGGGACGTTCCGCGCTGGTGTCGCGCATCAAGGCGCACCCGCTGACGCGGGCGTTGCGTGTGGACAAGCTGACGGTGGCCGCGCTGGAGGCCACGTTGGAGCTGTACCGGGACGGCAGGCCGGAGGCCGTGCCCACCTACAGACTGCTTGCCCAGTCGTCCGAGGAGCTGCGCGCACGGGCGCTGCGGCTCCAGGCGTTGCTGGCCGAACAGGGTGTGAGTGCCCGGGTGGACGGGGTCTGTCTCTT
>NZ_JABUMQ010000229.1:0-18518 GCF_013336645.1 Myxococcus sp. CA039A
GCCCACGGGCCTGGTGCCCTTGGGGGGCGGAGGCATGCTCAACGAATCGCTCTTGGAGTCGGACTTGGGGGGCGGCGTGGCACGCGAACGCTTGGGTGCGGGCGCCGGCGCGGGGGTGGGCTTGGAGTCACCGCCACCGCTGCCGCCACCGGAGAAGGCGAAGTAGCCGCCGAGGCCCGCGGCGACCGCGCCCGTGAGCAGCCCGATGTCCGCGACCAGCGCGTACGTCTTGCCCGTGTCCTTGAAGTCCTGAGCCCGGGGGCTCGTCTGCGGCGCGCGTCGGAAGTCATCCTCCTTCGAGGACGCCTCCATGCCGAAGTAGATGCCGCCCGCCAAGAGCGCCACGCCGGTGGCCATCAGCACATAGCCCAGCGTCTTGCGGTTGGAGCCACCGCCGCTCGCGAAGTGGGTCACCGGCTTGTTGCCAGCGAGCCGGGCCGTGTCGGCGCCCACCAGTGAGGACAAGAGCGCGTCGGAGCCCGTCGCCATCGTCTCGCCCGCGGGAACCGGTCCCAGCGCGTAGGCCAGGTTGTGTCCGTCCGCGACGTCGAGCCGCAGGCCCGTCACCTGGAGCGGAGCGGTGCCCGTGCCACCGCGAACCAGCAGGGCCAGCACCTGGGACACGCCCGCGAGCGTGCCCAACTCGCGCAGGGCCAGGTCACGCTCCGGCCCCTCCGGCTTGCGCACGATGCGCTCGGTCAGCGTCTGGAGCGCGCGCATGGAAGCGGCGGGAGCCAGCGTGAGCGTCGTCTCGCCCTCGCGTGCCCGGCGCTGCTCCACCTCGAAGCCCGGCGCCATCACCGTCACGTAGTGGTCCGCGGGCGTCAGCCCCTTGAGGTCCACCGGCGACACGCCACGGAACTGGCCGTCCACGTACACCTGCGCGGGCACGGGCTCGGTGCGCACCGAGAGCGTCGCGGTGGAGCCGGCCAGCGCCGCCTTGCGCTCCTTGTCCACGAAGGCCATGTCGTCCGGCGGGAAGAAGTTGGGCGAGAACTGGGCGCGGGGGTCCACCGCCAGCACCGCGCGAATCTCCAACTGCGCCGCCGTGCCCTCGCCGTTGGCCACCTGCGAGGCCGCCTTCATCACCCGGGCGCGGCTCAGGTCGCCGAAGTTGCGCGACAAGTCACTCGCCTCGAACGCGCGCGCGGCCGCCTCGAACTGCTGGAGCGCCTTCTGCGTGTCCAGCTCGTCATACGCCGTCTGGCCGTCCTTCATGGCCGACGCGCCCTCGGCGGCCTTCGCCTCGCGCGCCGCCTTGCCCTGCGCGTCCAGCGCGTCCGACAACCGCACCAGGTCCAGCCGTCCGGAGCGCGCCACCGACTGCTCCGCCCAGTACGCCAGCCGCGCCGCCTCCGTTCGTGATGTCGCATCCAGCGAGATGGCCACCACCGTCACGGAGGACGGTGAGGCGGTGGGTACTGCTCGGGGAGTCAGTCGGAGGGGGAGGCTCGACTGCGCGGCGGCGGGGCCGACGGCCAGCATGCCCACCAACCACCCGCTGAGGGCCGCGTGCATCGCGCGATTGCTCGAAGGTCGCATCACTCGTTCACCTTTGTCCGCCCGCCATCAAACGGAGGTCTCGCCGAAATGCAAGGGGGAAGGTGTCTTCAACGACCCTCGGCGCGAGCCGGAGGGCGCCCCGAAACGGCGCTGAGGCCGTTGAGATACTCGAGGGCGACCTTGAGCGGATAGTCCTTGAGGGCCGCGGTGGCGTCCCACGGCGCGAGGTTCTCGGGCAGGCCGCGAGGCGCGGAAGAGGACGACTCGGAGGTGGCGGTGGACTCGGCGCGGAAGTGACGCTGGAGGTCCTTCTCGCGCGGCGTCTCACGGCCCGGCTTGCCACCCGGCTCGTCCGGCACGACGTAGTCGGGGGTGATGCCCCGCTCCTGGATGCTGCGGCCCTTGGGTGTGTAGTAGCGGGCGATGGTCAGCTTCAGGCCGGAGCCATCCTCCAACTCGATGACCGTCTGGACGCTGCCCTTGCCGAACGTCTGCGTGCCCAGGACGGTGGCGCGGCCGTGGTCCTGGAGCGCGCCGGCCACGATTTCGGACGCGGACGCGCTGCCCGCGTTGACCAGCACGACGAGGGGGTAGTTCTTCTCCGTGTCGCGGTCCTTGCTGCGCTCCTCGGTGGAGTTGCGACCGTCACGTCCCCGGGTGGAGACGATGGGCAGGTTGCCCGGCAGGAAGCGGTCACTCACCGCCACCGCCTGGTCCAACAGGCCGCCCGGGTTGTTGCGCAGGTCGAGCACCACGCCGCGCAGCTCCTTGCCACCGTTGAGGCCGCGCAGCCTGTCGAGTTCCTTGCGCAGGTACAGGTCCGTGCGCTCCTGGAAGTTCTTCACCTTGACGTGGCCGAAGCCGCCGTAGAGCTCGCTCTCCACGGAGACGATGCGGATGTGGTCCCGGATGATGGCGATTTCGCGAGGCGCGCTGAAGCCGTGCCGCAGGATGCTCAAGAGCACGCGTCCCCCCGCGGGCCCTCGCATCTTCTGCATGGCCCGCCCCACGTCCATGCCCCGCGTGCTCTCGCCGTCGATGCCCACCAGCTCGTCGCCCGCCTTGATTCCCGCGCGCGCCGCCGGCGTGTCGTCGATGGGAGCCACGACGACGATGCGGTCGTTCTTGCGCGCGATTTCGATGCCCAGCCCACCCCACTCGCCCGAGGTGTCGATCTTCATCTCGCGGAAGACCTCCGGCGGCATGAAGACGGTGTGCGGGTCCAACGTGTCGAGCATGCCCTGGATGGCGCCGTAGATGAGCCGCTCCTGGTCCGGCCCCTCCACGTAGTTGTTCTCCACGTACGACAGCACGCGAGCGAAGGTCTCCAGCTGTCGGTAGGTGGCGTCGTCCTTCTCCGCCCGTACCGCGCTGGAAGCGGAGGACCGCACAGCCGCGTCCTTCTTCTCTTCCGCGGCCGAGGGCCAAGACAGGAGGAGGAGCGCGGCCAGCGCCGCGCGCCATGGCTGGTGGAGACCCGTCACGTCGGTACGTCCTTTCGCGGTGAGGCTCGAAGGGCGTCCCAGTCTACACCCGGCCCTCAGAGGCTCGACGCATCCGCGAAGCGCACCAGGTGCGACACCAGCTCGTCCGGACGCTCCATCTGCGGCACGTGCCCGAAGCCCTGGACCACCCGCACCTGCGCGTGCGCCGGCAGGTGGGCGCGGAACCAGTCCAGGGAGCGTGACGGCAACAGCCGCTCGCTGCCACCCCAGAGGAACAGCACCGGCATGGACAGCTTGCGCACCGCTTCTGGCTCCAGGCTGAGCCGGGTGGACATCGCCTCGGCGGTGAGGGCCTTCACGGTGGGTGTGTCATAGAAGCGGCGCAGCTCGGTCGCCAGGAGCAGCGCGGGCAGCGGGGCCTGGTGGAACAGGCGCCTCGTGAAGGCGCGGGCCTCCGCGGGCGTGCCCACCTTGAAGGAGTTGAGCAGGGCGGTGCTCTCCTCCACCGGCAGCTCCGCGCCCGCTGGAGCCACCAGCACCAGCGCGCGCACCCACTGGGGATACTCCGACGCGAGGCTCACCGCCATCGCTCCGCCCAGCGAGTTGCCGACGACGAAGGCCGGCTCCTTCACCTCCTGCTCCACGAAGGCGCGCAGCACCTCGAACTGGTTGCGCACGCAGACCTGCCCACCGCAGTACTCGGTGGAGAAGCCGTGCCCTGGCAGGTCGGGCGCGACGACACGCGAGAAGCGCTTCGCCAGGCCGAAGAAGGTGCGGCCGAAGCCATTGGCCGAGCCGCCCAGTCCGTGCACCAGCACCACCGGCGGCCCCTTCCCCTGCCCCTTCAGCGAGTAGAAGTGCACCGACTGCCCCCCGACATCGACTGTCGAGGACTGGACACCTCGCGCCACCAGCACGCGCCGTACCGCCTTCTGCATTCCGCCCATGAGGTCCATGCGCTCGCCTGCTCCTCTCGTGGTGGGAGTCTGTTGCCTCAGGATAACAAGGCACGAACCGCTTCGCCGCAACGCGTCATTGCACGGGGGCCAGCCAGGGTCCGGGGTCGACGGCCTGCCCGGACTTCCGGACCTCGAAGTAGAGGTACGAGCCCTTGAGCGAGCCCGTGTCACCCACCTCGCCCACCACCTCACCGGAGGCCACGGCGGCGCCCAGCTCCAGGGCGATGACGGACAGGTGGGCCATGAGCGTGTGGTAGCCGTCGCCGTGGTCGACGATGAGCAGGTTGCCGTAGCCCCGCAGCGAGCCCGCATAGACGACGGTGCCATCGGCGACGGCGACCACGGGCGTCCCGGTGGCGGCGCGGATGTCGAGCCCCTTCTGCACGGTGACGGTGTTGAAGCGCGGGTTGACGACCTTGCCGAACGCCACCTCGATGATGCCGCGCGTGGGCTGTGGCAGCTTGCCGCGCAGGGCTCCGAAGCCGTGCGTGGCGGGGGCTTCCTTCAGCTCGCGCACCACCAGGGTCAGCTCCGCGTCCGCCTGCTCCAGCTCCTTCACCGCGCGACGGGCCAGCTCGGCCTCGCCCGCGAGCGAGCCCACCACTTCCTCGAGCGCCTCGTGCTGCGCGCGCGCCAGCCGCTCCTGTTCCTGGAGGAAGGTGACCCGCGCGGCGAGCGAGGTCTGGAGCCGCTTCAGCTCGAGCGTGGACTGCCGTTGTAGGTGCGCCACGCGCTGCACGCCGCGCAGCAGGTCCAAATCGCCCGACATGCTCGCCTCCAGCGCGCGGGCCCGCCACACCAGCGCGGCGAAGTCCTCCGCCGACAGGAGCACCTCCAGCGGCCGCCGTCGCATGACGCGGTAGAGGGTGCGCAGCCGGGGGGACAGTCGCCGCAGTTGCACGCGCAGCGCCTCGCGCAGCAGCACCTCCTCGCGCTCGGCCAGGATGACGCGCTTGCGGAACACCGCGAGGTCCGCCTCCAGGGCCCGCACGCGCCGCCGGGAGAAGGCGACCATCTCCTCCATCAGCTCCAGGCCCTCGAGCACCGTGAGCTTCTTCGACTCGACGAGCGCCAGCGTCGCGCGCTGGGCTGCGAGCTTCTCGCGCAGCGCGGACTGCTCCGCCTCCTCCAGCTTCTGCGCGTGCGCGGGGAGGCCGGCCAGCACCAGCGCCAGGGTGAGGACGAAGGAGCGGCTCATACGCGCAGGAAACGACCCACCGCGACGAAGCTGCCGCCCAGCCCCAGGCCGCACCCCGCGCCCACCAATTCCAGCACCAATCGCGGCTCCACCCATGGCGCGGCGACACCCGGGCCCAGCAGGAACGCGAACAGCGAGCCCAGCGTGGGCCCCACCAGCCGACCAAAGGCCCACAGCCCGAGCAACGCCACACCCGCACCGAGCAACCCCTGGAGCAGTCCCTCCAGCAGGAAGGGCGCCTTGACGAAGCGGTCCGTGGCGCCGACCAGCTTCTGGATTTCAATCTCCTCGCGCCGCGAATAGATGGCGAGCTGGAGCGTGGCCGCGACGATGACCACGGTGGCGCCCAGCACCACCACGAAGGCCACCAGCGCGCCGAAGCGCAGGGCCCGGGCGATGGCCGTCAGTCGCTCCACGGCCTGCTCTCCGTAGTCCACGCCGGACACCCCGGGCAGCGCGCGCAGCTCCTTCGCCAGGGCCTGGAGCGCCTCGGGCGTGCGCTGCTCCGGAGGAACACGCAGCTCCAGCGCCGCGGGCAGCGGGTTCTCCGGCAGCTCCGACAGGGCCTCGCCCAAATCGCCCAGCTCGGTGCGAAGCCGCTCCAGCGCGGCATCCGGAGGCACCAGCGTCACCTGGCCCTGGCTGAGCTCCTCGACGCGGGCGCGCACGCCATGCGCCTCGTCCTGCCCCAGCTCCGGTGCCAGATACACCGTGACTTCGACTTCGCCGCCCAACGACGCAAGCAGGTTGTCCAACACCCGCGCACTGCCCCGCGCGAGCCCCGCGGAGAACAGGGCGATGGCGATGGTGGTCACCGCGATGAAGTGCACGAAGGGCGAGTGTTTGAGCCCCACCGCCGCCGAGCGCCAGAAGTACCGCGTCTTCGCCAGCGCGCTCATACCACCATCCGTCGCGCCGCCTTGACGCCGTCCTCGTCGGAGACAATCTGCCCGCGCTCCAGGCCCACCGTGCGCTTCTGGTAGCGCGACAGCAGCGTGGCGTCGTGCGTGGCCACCACCACCGTGGTGCCTCGGATGTTCACCTGGGTGAGCAGGTCCATGATTTCGACGGTGAGCGCGGGGTCCAGGTTACCGGTGGGCTCGTCCGCCAGGAGGATGGTCGGGTCATTGACCAGCGCCCGCGCGATGACCACGCGCTGCTGCTCTCCACCGGAGAGGCGCAGGGGGAACGAGTCCGCCTTGTGCTCCAGACCCACCAGCTTCAGCATCCGCCGCACCTTGTCGCGCGCTTCCGTGCGCGGCACGCCCAGCACGTCCAGCGTGAAGGACACGTTGTCCTCCACCGTCCGGTGCGGCAGCAGCTTGAAGTCCTGGAACACGACGCCGATGTTGCGGCGCAGGTACGGCACGGCGGACTCACGGATGCGGGCGATGTTGCGGCCCCCCACCAGAATCTGCCCCTTGGTGGCTTTCTC
This sequence comes from Myxococcus sp. CA039A, assembly GCF_013336645.1. Taxonomy (NCBI): domain Bacteria; kingdom Pseudomonadati; phylum Myxococcota; class Myxococcia; order Myxococcales; family Myxococcaceae; genus Myxococcus; species Myxococcus sp. CA039A. The sequence continues at coordinate 6,541 of NZ_JABUMQ010000229.1, forward strand.
CGCGCAGAAGATGAGCTTGAGCAGCGTCGTCTTCCCCGCGCCGGAAGGGCCCGTGAGGAACACGAACTCGCCCTTCTCCACACTGAGGTTGATGTCCGAGAGCACCGGCGGATCACCGGGATACGCCTTGTAGACGTGGAAGAATTGAATCATGGCGCGGCGCGGGAGAGCGCCAACCTACCACGGCCGGGCGGGAGCGCCCCACGCACGCCGGGCCGCAGCCGGGGCTTTCCCCTCCCACCCCCGGCGCCACCTGTGCGACGGTGCCACGCCTTATGAGCGAGCAGGCCGTGCGGCGTGCGACAACGGGACAGTGGGTGGGACGCATCGCCGGGCCCGTGGCCGCCGCCCTCATCTACGGGATTCCCTCCGGTCTCCACACCCTGCCGGGCCTGGACCACCGCCCCGCCGCCGCGGCCGCCGTCGCCGCGTGGATGGCCCTCTGGTGGTTCACCGAGGCCGTCCCCATGGCGTGGACGGCGGTGCTCCCCGTGGCGCTCTTTCCACTGCTGGGCGTCTTCGACACGGACAACGTCGCCGTCGCGGTGGGGCGCGCCACCCTGCCCTTCCTGGACCCCTACATCTTCCTCTTCATGGGAGGCATGGCCCTGGGCGCGGGCATGGAGCAGTGGGGCCTGCACCGGAGAATCGCCCTGCTCATCATGCGCGCCGTCGGCACCGGGCCGGAGCGGCTGCTGTTCGGCATGCTCGCGGCCACCGCCGCCGTGTCGCTCTGGATTTCCAACACCGCCACGGCGGTGATGATGGTGCCCATTGGCATGGCGCTGCTCTCCCAGCTCCGCGCCGCGGAGGGACGCCCCCTGGAGCACTTCGGCGCGGCGCTCATGCTGGCCGTCGCGTACGGCTCCAACATCGGCGGCATCGGCACCAAGATTGGCAGCCCCACCAATTCCGTCTTCGCGGGCGTGGTGTCGCGCCGGCTGGGCACCGACGTGGGCTTCGTCGAGTACATGGTCGCGGCCCTCCCCTTCGTCCTCATCTTCCTGCCGCTGACGTGGGCTGTGCTGTGGAGGTGGGCCCGTCGCGACAAGATGGGACCCGGCCAGGGCGGGGACGTCATCGACCGCGAGCTGGCCCAGTTGGGCCCCCTCTCACGGGGGGAGCGCACGGTGGGCCTCGTCTTCTTCGTGGCGGCGTTGTTGTGGATTTTCGGCGACCCGCTGCGCCAGGTGCTCGCCGGCCCCGTGGCCCACGCCTTCAACGGCTTCAAGCTGGGGGGCAAGCACTACGAGGCCATGGTGGCGATGGTCGGCGCGCTGACGCTGCTCGTACTGGGGCGTCTGTCCGTGGCGGCCCTGCGGCGCGTGCCCTGGGACACGCTGCTCCTGCTGGGCGGCGGCTTCGCGCTGGCGGCGGGCATCGAGGCCAGTGGCCTGGCCTCGTGGATGACCTCACGGCTGTCCGGCCTGGAGTCGCTGCCAGTCCTGGTGCAGCACGGCGTGGTCGCCAGCGCCACCATCCTGCTGTCGGCCATCGCGTCCAACACGGCCACGACGAACGTCATGCTCAACGTGCTGCCCGCCTCGCGGCCCCTGCTGGCGGTGAGCACCTTCGCGGCCTCGTGCGACTTCGCCCTGCCCGCGGGCACGCCGCCCAACGCCATCGTCTTCGGCAGCGGAGTGGTGCGCCTGCCGGTGATGATGCGCGTGGGAGTGCTGCTGGACCTGCTCGCCGCCGCGGTGCTCACGGTGTACGGAGCCACGTGGGTGCGGTGGGTGCTGCCCTAGTCTGGAACTGTCGACTGGCCGACACCGCGCTCCCGGGGCGAGACGCCACCGGGGAGCTGGGGGGCTACTGGTCGCCTTCTCCGGCGAGGTAGCTGAGGATGACCTCGTCGAGGCTCTTCTCGGAGATGAGGTCCTCTCCGAACAGCGTCTCGACGCCGACCTCGTTGATCTTCGGCTTCTCCTTCAAGGCGCGAGCAGCGGCGACCTCGGGGGGAAGCGCGGGAGGCAGGGGCGCGACGGGAGCGACGACGACCGGCTTGGGCGCCATCGGCTGACCGGGCTGCAGCTTCGCGTGGGCCTGTTCAGCCTCCGAGGCCAGCTGACCGGGCTGATAGTGCCGGACCGTGGACTCGAAGTTGTCGTACACGTTGTTGATGAGGTTGCGCAGCATCTCCTTGTGCTGCTCCTCCATCAACTCACGGACGACCTCCGCCAGATTCTCCGCGTTGAGGATGTCCGAGTAGGACGTCTTCTTGGACGCGAGGATGTTACCGCCCACGAACAGGTGGGTGATGATGTGGGGATTGTTGACGCCCGAGTCCTCGGTCTGGACGTGGTAAACCTTCCCCTTGTGCTTGATGTTGTGGTTGAAGCCGGTGACGGCCTTCTCGAAGGTTTTCGTCATTGCCGAGTGGGCGGACCGTACCAGCCGCTTCCCCACGACACAAGGTAAGCGTCAACCCCGCATGTCGCGCCAGGGGAGCCTGGCCGCTGACCCCGCGCATTTCTTGCGGACGACGCCCGCCTGCCATGCAGCCCACCCTTCATGTGAGAACGCGACCCCGGTCCGTTGAAAAGCCGAAAGCGGCTGGGGTACGTACAGAACATGCGGTGCGGTGGTCAGCGGCGCCAACGTCCAGGACTCCACGGATGAAGAAGACGAACGAGATCAAGAACAAGGTTCGCCTCCAGGACGCCCAGGTCCTGGCCGGAGGCTACTCACCCGCCATCCGCGCCATGGAGATTGGCGCCATCGTCAGCTTCATCGCGCTGGAGCTGTTCCTGGTGTACCGGCTCTACAACAACCCGCATGGCGGCCCGTGGCTGCTCCTGGGCGCGGTGCTGTTGGGCTACCTCGCCGCGGACTTCGTCTCCGGCTTCGTCCACTGGATGGGCGACACGTGGGGCTCCACGGAGATGCCGATTCTGGGCAAGGCCCTCATCCGCCCGTTCCGCGAGCACCACGTCGACGAGAAGGCCATCACCCGCCACGACTTCGTGGAGACCAACGGCAACAACTGCCTCATCTCCCTTCCCGTGGCCGTGGCCGCGGTGTCCATGCCGCTGAGCAGCTCCGGCTGGGTGTTCTGCGCCAGCTTCCTGGGCGCGATGATCTTCTGGGTGATGGCGACCAACCAGTTCCACAAGTGGTCGCACATGGACTCGCCGCCGGCCATCATCGGCTTCCTGCAGCGCGTGCACCTCATCCTGCCGCCGGCGCACCACCGCATCCACCACACCGCGCCCTTCAATAAGTACTACTGCATCACCGTGGGCTGGCTGAACTGGCCGCTCAACCTGGTGCACTTCTTCCCCCTGGCGGAGCGCCTCGTGACGCGTGTCACCGGACTGGTGCCGCGCGAGGACGACATCGGTGACGAGGCCGCCCGCGCGCTCGTGGAGGCCCAGGTCGCCGCCGAGGCTCCCGTCGTCCAGGCCGCCAAGGAGCTGCTCACCAAGGCCACCACGCAGGAAGAAGCCCCGCCCGCCACGGCCACCACCCGCCCGTCCGCCTGAGCCGGCCCACGGGCGGAAGACGCCCGTGTTCCGATGACTCGAGCGAGGTCCACGCGATGGACCGCCGAGGGGTGAGGCCCGCCTGTCGCGCGGAGCGCCTCCCCCGACTCTTAGGGACTCAGAACTTCAGGTCGACCTGCTCGGCGGCATCGATGGGCCTGCCGAGGAACCTCGCCCCCACTTCCATGAAGCGCTCGGGAACGTCGGTCACGTAGTACGCGTGAGACGGGGCACGCGTCGTCGCGGGCGCCAGCAGCTCCTTGCGAGCCAGCAGCGCCGCCACCGCCAGCGCGGTGGCCTCCGCCGAGTCCACCAGCGCGACCTGGGGCCCCACCACCTCCGCGATGACGCCCTTGAGCAGCGGGTAGTGCGTGCAGCCCAGGACGAGCGTGTCCACGCCTTCCCGGGCGAACTCCCCCAGATACTCACGCGCCGTCAGCAGGGGCACGTCGCCCGTGGTCCATCCCTCCTCCGCCAGCGGCACGAAGAGCGGACAGGCGCGGGCCTTCACCCGCACCCCGGGGTTCGCCGTCTCCAGGGCGCGCTGATAGGCCCCGGAGCGGATGGTGCCCGGCGTACCGATGACGCCCACTCCGCCGCCTCGCGTGCGCTCCAGGGCCGCCTGGGCTCCTGGCTGGATGACGCCCACCACCGGCACCGGCAGCGCCGCCTCCAGCGCGGGCAGGGCCGCGGCGGAGGCCGTGTTGCACGCCACCACCAGCAGCTTGATGCCGCGCTCCAGCAGGAACTCCGCGTTCTTCAGCGAGTAGCGCGTCACCACCTCGCCGGACTTGGTGCCGTAGGGCACCCGGGCCGTGTCCCCCAGATACACCGTGCTCTCGTGGGGGAGGTGCTCCATGAGGGACTTGAGGACCGTGAGCCCTCCGACACCTGAATCAAATACGCCAATGGGACTGTGGCTGCCTTGCCGCATGTCCGGTGTCCCTATCACGTTTGATGCCAACGCCACGGGCTCCCCCGCAACGCGAAGAGGGCCGAGGCACGTGGCCCCGACCCTCTTCTTCACCCCACGAGCGAGCGGGCTCGACTACGGGAACAGCGACACCAGCGCGGCGCTGCTCGCTCCCGGGAATACGTGGCCATCGACATTGATGAACACGCTGTCGTTCACCGAGAAGTACTCCGTGCCGTTGCCGGCCTTCGCGTACATCTCCACCTCGTAGCGGCCCGGGCGGAGGAACTCGTAGACCACCGGCGCGTCGTTGCAGCCGTGCCGGTCACCGACGATGCCGTACACCAGCTCCCCAGTGAAGACATCGCGGAAGTTGATGGCCACCTCGGTGATGCCCGCCTGCGAGCAGCTCAGCGCGGAGCCACCGGCGCGCAGCTCCCACTTGATGGACGCCCCGCCAATCACCCACATCGGGGCCAGCACCTGCTTCGTCTCGCCGGACTGAATCGAGAACTGCGCGCTGTAATAATACCAGGGACGGTTCTGTCCATCGACGGCCACCAACTGCAGGTCATGGTTGCCGGCGTTCAGCGTGGGCGTGGTGACGCTGGCGCCCGAGCTGCCCTCCGAGCAGCTGAAGCGGACCCACTCGCCCCCATCGATGCGGGCCTCCACGTGCGTCACGCCGGCCTGCCCGCAGCCCAGCCTGCTCGACCCCTCCACGAACTCCCAGCGAATGGTGGCGCCGCTGCTCGTGGTGCGAAGGGTGGCGGTGTACGACGTCGGCTCGCCGTAGCGGGTGGAGAACCGCCCGCTGTGGGCGTACAGCGTGCGCTGCTGCGAGTCGAGGGCGACCAGCTCCAGGTCGTGCTCACCCGGGTCCAGGTACGGCGTCTTCACGCTGTTGCCGCCATGGCCCGCCGTGCAGTCGAAGCGCGCCCACTGCCCACCATCCACCCGGGCATCCACGAAGGCCACACCCGCCTGGTTGCAGTTCGGGTTGCCGCTGCTGGAGTTCGCCGGAAACAGCCAGTTCACGTACGCGAAGGACGGCGGGGCGCCCAGCGGCGCGAGGTCGATGCTCACCGTCACGTCGCCATCCACGCGGAAGGTGCCGCTCGCCTCGTAGAGCACCTCGTTGGTGTAGCTGATCGCCTCCACGTTGAAGCTGTAGATGCCCGGCGCGAAGTCGTGGAGGACGATGCCGTCGAAGCCGTTGGCCTGACACGCGTATTGGCCGTCGTTGGCCAGCCGTTCACCGGGAATCGTGATGTTGACGCCCTTGATGTCGCGGTCCTCGTCGCAGCGCAGTCCGCCGAAGGTCCAGCGGAACGTCGCGTCGCCCGGGTAGATGGGCTCGTCGTAGTCGTCTTCGCCGTGGATGATGCAGCCGGTGGAGACCGCCGCCAGGCAGAGGAGAGCGACCAGCAGTCTGGAGTTCATGGGGGGCAACCTGTCCGTGGGGTGTTGAGGTGTTCGGCCCGTTTCAGTCACCTCTGACGACCCTCTCCGGGAATTATTCATCCGTACGGCCAAGCAACTTCAAGCAGGCAACCGGCCCCCGTCCCCGTTTGTTTGACCCAGTTGTAGCGGAGTGTTACGCGCTCCACCTCATGACGCCCCACCTGCCCCTGGCGCTTGGCGCCATGAACTACGTGGAGATCATCCGCGACGCTTCCTTCATCGAGCTGGCCGTCCTGCTGCTCCTGATGGGTGTCTCCGTGGCTTCCTGGGCCCTCATCGCCATGAAGGCCACCCAGCTCGCCAAGGCCCGCGCACAGTCTCTCACCTTCCTCGACACCTTCTGGAAGGCGTCCCGGCTGGAGGCCATCTACCAGACGGCCCAGAAGCTCGACGCCTCGCCCCTGTCCAAGGTCTTCTGCGCCGGCTACGAGGAGCTGTCCAAGCTGGCCCAGGCCAAGGAAGGCGGCGCCGAGGGCGCCATGGCGGAGCGGCTGGGCGGAATCGAGAACGTGGAGCGCGCGCTGATGCGGGCCTCCACGTCGCAAATCACGGAGCTGGAGGCGCGGGTGTCGTTCCTGGGCACCGTCGGCGCGGCCTCGCCCTTCGTGGGCCTTTTCGGCACCGTCATCGGAATCCTCAGCGCCTTCAATCAAATCGCCGAGCAGGGCAATGCGACATTGGCCACGGTGGCGGCGCCAGTGGGCAACGCGCTGTTCGCCACGGCGGCGGGCCTGTTCGCGGCGATTCCGGCCGTGGTCGCCTACAACTCGTTCGTCAGCCGCATCAAGGTGTTCGACACGGAGATGTCGAACTTCTCCGCGGACTTCCTCAACATCATCAAGCGTCACTTCTTCCGCTAGGCGGGCGCGACCATGGGAATGGGCGGAGGCAATCGCAGTGGTGGCCGCACCACGATGAGCGAGATCAACGTCACGCCCATGGTGGACGTGATGCTGGTGCTGCTCATCATCTTCATGGTGACCGCGCCCCTCATCCAGCAGGGCGTGAAGGTGAACCTGCCGGAGACCAAGGCCGCGCCCGTGGAGGCCACGGAGAAGAAGGTGGTCCTCTCCATCGACGCGGGCAAGAAGGTCTACATCGGCGACGCCGAGGTGCCCCTGGAGGAGCTGGAGGCGAAGCTCGCCGCCAACGCCAAGGTGCAGGCCGATAAAGAAGTGTTCCTCCACGCCGACCGGGACGTGCCCTACGGCACCGTCGTGGAGGTCATGGCGGCCGCGCAGCGGGCGGGCATCAACAATGTGGGGATGATCACGGACCCTTCCACGGGGGCCAAGACGTCCAACACCTCGTCGACCTCGAAGAAGCCGAAGGAGGCGAAGCGCTAGCCCATGCACTCCGCGGTGAGCCACAGCCTGCTCGTCAATCGCTCCGCGCGGGTGTCGCCGTTCGTCATCGCGTCGGTGGTGGGGCACATCGCCCTGCTGCTCGCCGCAGTGCTGTATGCGCGCTTCAACGCATCGCCCCCGGTGGACCTCACGGCGCAGCCCATCCGCGCCACGCTGGTGCGCCTGGGCAAGCCTCGCGACGCCAAGCTCCTGCCGCGCAAGGAGCAGCCGCCACCGCCGCCCAAGCAGGTGAACGCGCCCAAGCCCGCGCCTGAAGCGCCGCCTCCGCCGTCCTCCGCCGCCGTCGCGGTGCCCATCCCCGGCGTCAAGCCGGAGCCCTCCTCCGCGCCCAAGCCCACGCCCGTGAAGGGTGAGAAGGAAGGCGAGGACCGCCGCAAGCGGCTCTTCGGCGCCTTCGACAAGACGGCCAAGGCGTCGCCGGAAGAAGAGCCCGAGGGCGCCGAGGATGGAGACGCGGACGGCGACTCGGCCACCGCCGAGGGCGAGCGCTACTTCGGGATGCTCCAGGCACAGGTGCGGCGCAACTACAGCGTCGCGGACACCATCCCCGAATCGGAGCGCCTGCACCTCAAGGCGCTCGTCGCGCTGCGCCTGGGCCGCTCGGGCGAGGTGCTGGACGTGAGCCTCACCAAGCCCAGTGGCAATGATTTGTTCGACGCGGCGGTCCTCAACGCCGTGCGCAAGGCCTCACCCTTCTCGCCTCCTCCCGACCACCTCCGAGACGCGCTGCAGAAGAACGGCGTCAACCTGATGTTCAACGCCCTATGAAAGCCCTGCTCCTCTCCCTCGTCCTCGTGCCGCTCGCGGCATTCGCCCAGACGCCGACCATCGAAATCTCCGGCGCCAACTTCCGCCCGCTGCCCGTGGCGGTCCCCGCGCCCATCACCCAGAACGAGGGTGCCAAGGCGCAGGCCAACACGTTCGACACGGCGTTCAACTTCGACCTCGTGGCCTCCGGCATCCTCCAGGTGCTGGACCGCAAGAGCTTCACGGCCGACCCCAAGGAAGGCATGGCCGCCGGCACCATCACCTTCAGCCGCTGGGCGGACGTGGGCGCCGAGGCGCTCGTCAAGGTGTCGCTCGCGGACGACGCGGGCACGCTGCGCGGCGAGCTGCGCCTGTTCAACGTGGGCACCGGCCGCGAGGACCTCAAGGTCGCCAAGGACGCGCCGGCCAACAACCCGTCGCTGCTGGCCCACCGGCTGGCGGACGCGCTGTACCGGCACTTCACCCGCGAGCCCAGCCCCTTCCTGTCGCGCATCACCTACGTGCGCAAGGCGGGCAACAACCGCGACGTGGTGGTGGCGGACTGGGACGGCGGCAATCCCGTGTCGCTCACCAAGGGCGGCATCAACATCCTCCCCTCGCTGAGCCAGGACGGCGCGCAGGTGGCGTACACGTCCTACCGGAAGAACCGGCCGGACATCTGGGTGCAGCGTCCGGGTGGCGAAGCCCGCTCGGTGGTCTCCGCCGGGCAGATGGCCACCGGTGGCGCCTTCTCTCCGGACGGCAAGCGGCTGGCGTACTCGCTGGCCGAGGGAGAGAGCGCGCAAATCTACGTGTCCGGCGCCGACGGCAGCGGCGCGAAGGCCATCACCGACACGCCCTACGGCCTCAACACCAGCCCCGCGTGGTCGCCCGACGGCAAGCGCATCGCCTTCGTCTCCAACCGGGGTGGCAGCCCTCAAATCTACATCATGGGCGCGGATGGCTCGGGCGTGCGGCGCCTCACCTTCCAGGGCAACTACAACCAGACGCCGGACTGGTCTCCGCGCGGCGACCTCATCGTCTTCACCGCGCGCGACGAGCGCAACGCGTTCGACCTGTTCACCATCCACGTCGAGTCGGGCAAGGTGACGCGCCTGACGCAGGACCAGGGCAACAACGAGGAGCCCGCCTTCTCGCCCAACGGTCGGCTGGTGCTCTTCTCCACCACCCGGGCAGGCGGCTCGCAGCTGTTCGTGATGACTGCGGACGGCAACAACCAGCTCCCCCTCCGGGCGGAGAAGGGCACGCTGTTGACGCCCGACTGGGCGCCGCTCGCGGACGCGCAGCCGTAGGACTCGTGGCGCGTTGACAGGGGGCGCGTGCTCGGGTCCAGTTCCCGCGCATGAGCGCCCCCTTCCGTTCCCACTGGGGACTGGACCCCGAGGTCCTGTTCCTCAACCACGGCTCCTTCGGTGCATGCCCCACCGCCGTGCTCCAGAAGCAGTCGGAGCTGCGCGCGCGCATGGAGGCGGAGCCCGTCCGCTTCCTCCACCGCGAAATCGAGCCGCTGCTGGACGAGGCCCGGGCCACGCTCGCCGACTTCGTCGACGCGGATGCGGAGGACGTGTCCTTCGTCGCCAACGCCACCAGCGGCGTCACCACGGTGCTGCGCTCGCTGCGCTTCGAGCCGGGTGACGAGCTGCTCACCACGGACCACGAATACAACGCCAGTCGCAACGCGCTGGACTTCGTCGCGGCGCAGTGGGGCGCGAAGGTCGTGGTGGCGAAGCTCCCCTGGCCCGTGACTTCCGCGCAGTCCATCGTGGACGTGGTGCTCGCGCATGTGACGCCCCGCACGCGCCTGTTCCTGGTGGACCACGTCTCCAGCCAGACGGCGCTGGTGATGCCCCTGGCCCGGCTCATCTCCGAGCTGCGAGCCAAGGGAATCGAGACGCTGGTGGACGGCGCGCACGGGCCGGGCATGGTGCCCCTGTCGCTGCGCTCGCTGGGCTCGGGCTACTACACGGGCAACTGCCACAAGTGGCTGTGCGCTCCCAAGGGCGCGGCCTTCCTCCACGTGCGCCGCGACCTGCAGGAGGGCATGACGCCCCTGGCGGTGAGCCATGGGCGCAACTCGCCCCGCACGGACCGCTCCCGCTTCCGGCTCCTCTTCGACTGGACGGGGACCATGGACCCCACCGCCGCGCTCTGTGTCCCGGAAGCGCTGCGAGTGGTGGGTGGCCTGCTACCCGGAGGCTGGCCCGAGGTGATGGCGGCCAACCGGAGCAAGGCCCTGGCCGCGCGCGCACTGCTGTGCGAGCGGATGAAGACCGCCCCCGCCTGCCCCGAGGACATGGTGGGCAGCATGGCGGTGGTCACCCTGCCCGCGGGCTACCCGGAGCAGCCCGAGCCGCCCCTCTACCTGGACCCGGTCCACCTTCGCCTGTTCGACGAGTACCGCATCGAGGTGCCCATCGTCGCCTGGCCCAAGCCGCCCCACCGTCACGTCCGGGTGTCCGCGCAGCTCTACAACACGGCAGAGGAGTACCGGGCGCTGGCGGACGCTTTGGAAGCGCTCCTGCGTTGAGTAGGCTTGCGCGCATGCCGCGATTCGCCACCATCGATATCGGTACCAACTCCGTGCTGTTGCTGGTCGCGGAACGCACGGCGGAGGGCCGCTTCGAGGCCGTCCGGGAGCGCGCGGAAATCACCCGGCTGGGCCGTGGTGTGGACGCTACCCGTCGGCTGTCGGCGGAGGGCATGGAGGCCACGCTTTCGGTGCTGGAGGCCTTCGCGCGCGAGGCGCGGGAACTGGGCGCGGAGGACATCGCGGTGTCCGCCACCAGCGCGGCACGCGACGCGAGCAACGGCGCGGAGTTCCTCTCCGCCGCGAAGGAGCGCGCGGGCGTCACGGTGGAAATCATCTCCGGGCAACTGGAGGCGCAGCTGTCCTTCGCCGCGGTGTATTCGGACTTCGCGGGCGAGGCGGCGGGGCCCCTGCTGGTGCTGGACATCGGCGGAGGCTCCACGGAGTTCATCTTCGGCAACCCCGCGGGCCACGTGGAGTTCCGCCACAGCTTCGACGTGGGCGCGGTGCGGCTCACCGAGCGCTTCGTGCGCTCCGACCCGATGTCCCCCGAGGACCGGGCGCGCATCGAGTCGCACCTGCGCGACACCTTCAAGACGCTGCCCCCTCCACCTCCCGCCTCGGGGCTGGTGGGCGTCGCGGGCACGGTGACGACGCTGTACGCGGTGCGACACGCCATCGACCCGTATGACGCGGAGCGGGTGCATGGCGGCACGCTGTCCGTGGGCGAGCTGACCGCGCTGGCGGACCGGCTGTGCCAGATGCCACTGGAAGAGCGCAGAGCGCTGCCGGGCATGCAGCCCAAGCGCGCGGACGTCATCCCCGCGGGCGCCATCATCCTGCTGGAGTCGGTGAAGGCCCTGGGATTGGACGGCTGCCGCGTGAGTGACAGGGGCTTGAGGTGGGGACTGCTCGCGCACCGCTTCGGAGCCGGGGCGGCCCGGTCATGAGCACGTCTTCCGTGAGCCTCTCCCCTTCCCCGACCACCGCGCCCATCGCTCCCGCGGCGAATGCCGGCTACGCGCTGCTCGTCCTCACGCTCATCAACCTGGTCAACTACCTGGACCGGTACATCGTCGCGGTGGCGTTGCCGGGCATCCAGAAGGAGTTCGGCATCAACGACACCCAGGCGGGGCTGCTGGGCACCATGTTCATCGTGGTGTTCATGCTGGCTTCCCCGGTGGGTGGCTTCCTGGGTGACAGGTATCCACGCCGGCTGCTGGTGGCGGGCGGGGTGTTGCTGTGGAGCCTCGCGACGGGGGCGAGTGGACTGGCCACGTCCTTCATCGCGTTGCTCGTCGCGCGCGCGGTGATTGGCATCGGCGAGGCGGGCTATGGCGCGGTGGCGCCGAGCATCATCTCGGACCTGTACCCGCGCGAGCAGCGCACCCGGATGCTCGCGTTCTTCTACATCGCCATTCCGGTGGGCGCGGCGGCGGGCTACGGGCTGGGTG